>WGLY01000003.1 GCA_016125335.1 Frankiales bacterium | reverse complement strand
GGCTGCACCACCCGCGCGACCTCGCGCCTGGAGATGGACCACGCCGTCCCGTTCCCCGACGGCCCGTCCTCGGCCGCCAACTGCGGCGGCCTGTGCCGGCGCCACCACCAGCTCAAGACCGCCCACCTGGCCGACCTCACCGGCTCCACCGCCGACGGCTCCGCGACCTGGACCACCGCCTGGGGCCAGACCGTCACCCTCACCCCGCGCCCCTACCTCCACGACCCCGCCGACATCCACCCGCCCCCGCGCCCGAACCCAGTACGCGAGCTCGAACCCGAGGACCCCGACCCGCCGGACGGCACACCGCCCTTCTAGTAGCCGACCGGTTCAGAGGAGCAGCTGCTCCCTGTGCGGGGGCGGCAGCACGCCACCGCGCGATGGGCGGCCCGAGCGGGTCGACATCTCAGGTGTCTTCGGGTGCGGGATCGCGATGGACCCGTTGCCCGACGCGGTGCTCGGGAGATCACGGCCGGGCTTCACGACAGGATCCAGGCACCCTGAACGCGAGGTGCGGGTCCGTCGGGCGAACGTCTCGCAAGTCACCGATGCGGCTCGGTTCGTCAGGCAGGATCGGGCCGTGACTCCTCGCATCCCGTTCAGGGACGCGCCTCGCCAGAGGAGATCGCCGGCGAGCTGCTGGAGACTGATGCGGGGGACTCGATGGATGCGCGCCAGCTGATCGGTGAACTGCGGCGGCTGACCAGGGCGGAGACCTACGACCTGGTGGACGTCGAGGCGCTGCTGCGGCGTGCGGCTCATCAGACCGACGGCGAGTCGGTCCTCGTCGAGGCCCTTGCCGCTGCGCGGTCTTCGTGGCTGACGGGTGTGCTGCTGGACGGTCTGGGTCGCGCTCGAGGTCCGCTCGGGGTGGACGAGCTGCGCCGACACGTGCGCGTGACCGGTCCGGGAAGCCGTGACATCCGAATCGCGGCGCTCGCCGGCCTGACTCGTCGCCTGGGGCCAGGCGCGACACCCGATGTCCGCGCGATGCTTGCGCACCGGGACGGGGACACCAGGCACGCGGCCGTGCATCTGCTGGTCGACGTCGGTGACGACGCCGCCTGGGATGACGTGCTCGACCTCTGGTCCACGTGGCTCGCGCGCGGCGAACGAACCATGGCGCCCGTCGTCTACCTGCTCAGAGGCGCGGGAGGCAGCGACGAGCGCCGCGTGCTCCTGGTGCAGTCGATCCGGCGCCACTGGGACGACGTCGGCTGGGCCGTGGAGCGGTTCTGGCCGGACGCCGGTCCTGGCGGGCCGGAGCCTGAGGCGACGCCGGTTCCGGACTACTCCGAGGTCGCCCGGTGGTGGATCGCGGAGTCCGGCGCTCGTGGGGACACGATGGCGGTGACGGACCACCTCGAGTTCGACGTCACCCACGTGCTGACCGGGACCTGGCCCGGCCGCGTCCAGTACCTCGGCCAGGTCGTGTCCGGTGACCCCACTGGCCTGGACTCCGAAGCCAGACGGGACGTGATCGTCGACGGGCGTCACGTGGACACCACGTATGTCTCGCTCTCCCGCAGACGCATCGGGGACACGGAGTACAGCACGCTGCACTTCCCCTATCGCGACGTCCCCGTCCCCGCCGGCGCTCGGATCACGGTGCAGCCCACTGGTCTGGATGAGGGCCTGGCGTCGACGTGACCGTCCCGCCCCAGGAGAAGACTTCCCGATCGCCGTTGCCGCCTCGTCGTCCACCTAGACTCCCGGCGTGGGACTGCCACGGGGGATCGCCGTCGCCGCCGCGGTCGCGATCGTGTGCACCGGCTGCGGCACCGGCAGCACCGATGCGGGAAGTGCCGGCAGCAGCAGCGGACAGAGCCTGCCCGATCCGACGACGGGTGCCTCCACACCGCTGACGCCTACCGAGGTCCAGGCCATCGCGTGCGAGGCGACGCAGCAGGCGACGCCGTTCGGAACCCCGCAGAGCGTGACCGTCTTCGGCACGACAGGGGCCGTCGTCTCCGGCCTCGGTCTCTCCGATCCGCCCCTCGGCGGTCCGCTTCAGCTGCCAGCAGGCGCTGCGGTGGCCTTCGCCGTCGTCCGGGGGACCTTCCGGACGAGCCTGCTCGAACCGTCGTCCAGCGACACGACGACGGTCTACGTCGCGGCGTTCACCCCCGACGGTGAGCTGCTGACAGAGGGCGAGGGTGAGGGCGTGGCAGTGTCGTGGCCCGCGTCGCCGGGCAGCTCGTTCGGCGCGCTCGGCCAGGGGGCCTCGGTCGCGCCACCCGACTTCGGTTGCAGCGCCGTGGGCTTCCCGTCGCAGGGCGCGAGCGGGTGACGATGTCGACGCGCGAGCCCCACTGCCGCTGTCCGAGATCGCCTGCGCTGTGCCGCAGCTGGCACGGTAGGCGGATGGTCGACGATCGCCATGCGCTCGCCGAGGCGTCCCCGTGAGGAGGTGGTCGATCGAGGTCTGCGACCCCGAGGACGAGCGGGCGCGCAACGCCGTACGTGCCTACTCGACCGAGCTCGACCAGCTGCTCGGCGCGTCGTCACCCACGATCGCCGACCCCGATCCCGGGGCGTACCGGGAGCCCGCCGGCACGTTCCTCGTCGTGGTCGACCGCGACGAGGTCCTCGGGTGCGGGTGCCTGCGGGTCATCGACGTGCCGCCGTACGGCCAGGTCGCCGAGGTCAAGCGCATGTGGGTGTCGCCGCGGCTGCGCGGCCAGGGAGCCGGGCGCGCGCTGCTCGAGCGACTGCACGCCGAGGCACGTCGTCGTGGTCTCCGTCGGGTGGTCCTCGACAGCAAGCGCGAGCTGCTCGACGCGCGCCGCCTCTATCTCGCCGCCGGCTATCGCGACATCGCGCCGTACGGCGACAACGCGGATGCCACCGTGTGGATGGGGCTGCACCTCGACGGCGGCGACTGGGCGAGCCCGTCGGACCTCTGAATCCTCGCCCGGGCTCCCAGTGCCCCGCCGCGCTAGTGGTCGAAGCCGAGGTGGATGTGGTCCTGGTGCGTGCGGTCGCTGAAGTACTGCGGGCCCGAGAGCTGCACCGGTCCTCCGACGTTGTAAGCACCGTGCGCCACGGCGAAGCGCATGCCCGACGTCGCGAGCCCGTGGTTCGCGGGCAGCACGAGGGGCTTGCCGTCGAGTGCCCAGACGTCGGCTGCACGACCACGCGGGTGGTCGCTGGGCCGCGACGTGCCGAACACCAGCAGCGGGTGCCCGGAGCGCAGCACCGACACGTCCACCACGTGCTCGCGCGAGAGCGCCAGCAGCACGGAGAGCACCGAGTCGTGGATGAGCCCCGCGCGCACGTCGGCGTGCGCGGCGTGGGGGAGCCGGATCCGGTCGGCGCCGAGCACCGAGCGCGCGGCCGCCGTCAGCCGGCTCGACGCCGGGCCCGGTCGCGCCCGGAACGCGTCGACCACGCGCCACCGCGGGGACGCCGCCACGAGCCGGACGTCGACGGTGGTGCCGCCGGCGGTCACGCAGCCGGCGGAGTCCGCACGCCACTGGTCGACCACCACGAGCACGCTCGCCGACGACGTGAGCAGCCCGCCGTACTGCGCGTCGCGCACCTGGACGGCGGCAGCCGCACCGTCGCCGAGCAGCGGCGCGAGCGCATCGGCGAGCGCGGGGTCGAAGCCGGCCTTCCTGGCCCGGGCGCGCGCGGAGCGCAGGTCGCCGCCGCCGCTGGTCCACGCGCCGACGGCCTCCACGAGATCGGTCGCCTGCCGCTTCACCGACGGCTCGACCTCGCCGCGCCGGGCGATCCAGCGGTGCGTCGCGGGCAGCGCGGCCGCCGGATCGACCGCGGTCGCGCTCCGCGTCGACGTCGGCGAGGAGGACGGTGCTGAGGGTGACGGAAGGCCCGACGCGGAGTCCGTCGACGACGGCGACGGCACCGAGGACACCGAGGACGCGGCGGACCCCGACGAGCAGGCGGCGAGGGTCGCACCGGACAGCGCCGCGACGAGCACCTGCCGCCGCGACACGCGGGGCAGCGGCCTCGCGTCACCGTCCATACCGGGCGGACGGACGGCGCCCGGACGGGGTTCCGCGGAGCCCTTGACAGCACGGAGAACATATATAACCATCCGGTTATGAGTTCATCACGCGTCGGGCTGGCCGACGGGGCGGCGGGCCGGACCGCGGCGGCACTGCCTCGTGGTGCCGCGGGCGGGCCGGCCCTCCCGCCGGCGGACGACGACTGGCTCGACCGGGCGTTCGCCGCGCTGGCCGACCGCACCCGTCGCGCGATCCTCGCGCGGCTCGCCGAGGGCGACGCCTCCGTGACGGAGCTCGCCGCACCGTTCTCCATGAGCCAGCCCGCGGTCTCCAAGCACCTCGCGGTGCTGGAGTCGGCCGGGCTGGTGTCGCGACGCAAGGAGGGGCGCACCCGTCCCTGCCGCCTCGAGGCCGCCCCGCTGCGCTCGCTCGCCGAGTGGGTGGGCGGCTACGAGCAGTACTGGGCCGACAGCTTCGACCGGCTCGACGAGGTGCTCGCCGACCTCGACGACGGGACGGCCGGCGCGCCACGACAGACCACACCCCGAACCCGAGGAGCAACGCCATGACCGAGACCGTCGACACCCGCTACTCCTGCGAGATCCCGGCCGACGAGCCGGTGATCGTCGTCCGCCGCTTCTTCGCCGCGCCGCGCGAGCTGGTGTGGCGCGCCTGGACCGAGCCGGACCTGTTCCGCCGCTGGATCGGCCCGCGCTACCTGGAGAACACCCTCGTCGAGATGGACGTGCGCGTGGGCGGCACCTACCGCTTCGTGCAGACGGCGCCCGACGGCGGCACGCACGCCTTCCGTGGCGAGTACCTCGAGGTCGACCGGCCGCACCGGCTCGTGAGCACGTTCGTCTACGAGCCCATGCCCGACGCGTCGGCGGTGGACACCCTCGTGCTCGAGGAGGTCGACGGCGGCACCCTCGCGCTGATCACCAGCCGTCACGCCAGCATCGAGACCCGCGACGGGCACGTGGCCGCCGGCATGGAGGGCGGGATGGTCGAGGGCTTCGAGCGGCTCGACGAGGTGCTCGCCGCGACCGGGTCCTGACAAGCGGCGAGCGCCTCGGTGAGGGGGGTCCCGGGGCGCTCGTCGTGTCGGTCGCCGTCGTCGCTCGACCCGTCGGTCGTGGTCGGTCGGCGTACCCGGCGACCCTCTCGCGAGGAGTGGGATGGGTGAGGGTCGCCTCACCACTGTGCGCCCGCTCCCGGCGGTGCGCAAGAGGGGTCCGGGCGGGCGCCCGCTGTGCGTCCCGACAGCGGACACCCCGGCCGCGCGGGTGCGAGGATCGCGGGCATGAGCCACGCCGCGCAGACCCTCGTGGGCCGCACGTTCCGGATCGTCGAGGCGGGCGGAGTCCCGGCCCTCGAGACGCCGACAGCCGAGCTGACGTTCGACGCCGACGGCCGGGTGACCGGCCGCGCCACGGTCAACCGCGTGTTCGGTCCCTGCACGATGGACGCCGGCACCGTGCGGTTCGGCCCGCTCGGGACGACGCTGATGGCCGGGCCGCAGGAGGCCATGGACCAGGAGCGCCGCGTGCTCGAGGCGCTCCGCGGCGAGCTGTCGGTGTCGGTCGACGCGGACGACCGCGTCGCGCTGTCGTCGGGCGGCGACGTCGTCCTGGTGCTGGTCCCGGCCGACGAGGTGCTCTGACCGGCGGACGGCGCGGCCGCGCAGCCGTCGCTACTCCTGGCGCATCAGGTCGCGCAGCTTGGTGACGGTGGTCCAGTTGCGCCCGGTCCAGGTGACGCCCAGCACCCCGCGTGCCAGCGCCTTGCCCGTGGGGCTCTCGTTCACGCCGTTCGGCATCCAGGCGTAGAGCTCGAGGCCGTCGAGCACCACGTCGTCCGGGGAGAGGTCGAGCGCCTCGAACCGGGCGAGGGCCTCGGCGTCCGGGGCCGAGCCGAGGAACGTCACGAGGTACCAGCTCGGGTTGCTCGCCACCGCGCCGAGAGGGTCGCGGGCGAGCACGGCGTCGAGGTGCTCCTCGGTGCGCACCACGACGTCGCAGGTGAAGCCGACGGCGTCCTGCATCGCGCCGGAGACGATGGTGGCGAGCGAGTCCGGGCGGCCGGCCCAGGTGCCGATGCCGTTGCCGGAGTTGAGCAGGGTGCGGACGTCGGTGAGGCCGACGTCGCGCAGCAGGGCGGCGAAGTCGGCCATCGCGATGCGCTTGGCGCGGCCGACGTTGACGCCGCGCAGCAGGACGGCGACGCGGGCCGGGGATGCGGGGGACATGCTCCGCACGCTAGCGGCCGGCTCGGACGCCTCCCCCGGTCCTCCGCGGCCTCCCGCCGCCACCGGCCCGGGGATCGGCGAATCCGCGCGACGTCCCTGGGGGGAGCGCTACGGTCGCGCCATGATCCGGTTCCTCATCAACCTGGTGATCTACTTCCTCGCCGCACTCATCGGGATCGTCGTCGCCGACGCGGTCCTCTCCGGCTTCAGCGTCGACGGCTGGCTGTCCTACATCGTGGTGGCGGCGGTCTTCGCGGTGGTCCAGGCGATCCTCTCGCCGCTGATCGGGAAGATGGTGGACAAGAACGCCTCGGCCTTCACCGGCGGCGTCGGCATCATCTCGACGCTGATCGCCCTCGTGATCACCGCGATCTTCACGACCCTCAACGTCGACGGGCTCGGCACCTGGGTGCTCGCGGCGCTCATCGTCTGGCTCGCCGGCGCCCTCGCGGCGTGGCTGCTGCCGTTCATCCTCGTCAAGCGCGCGGTGCAGGAGCGCCGCAGCTGACCGCTCGCGCCGCCCCGGCCGGAGCGGCGTAGGGTGGGGGCACATCTGCATACCAGGGGAGCTCGGAGGACACGCCGGGCTGAGAGGGTGGCCGCCGCCACCGACCCTCGAACCTGATCCGGGTAATGCCGGCGGAGGGACGGTCCATGAACACCCCTGCCCACAGCTCCTCCGGTCGTCGCGTAGCGGCGGCGGCCATGGTCGCGGCGGCCTCGCTGCTGCTCGCTGCGTGCGGCTCCACGACGACGGGTGCGACGTCCTCGCCCGCGTCGAGCCAGCCGCCCACGCCGGTGCCGTCGTCGTTCGCACCGGTCACCGTCACGCTCATCACGCACGACTCCTTCGCGGTGACCAAGTCGCTGCTCACGGACTTCACGGCCCGCACCGGGATCACGGTCAAGGTGGTCAGCGAGGGCGACGCCGGCGAGGTGGTCAACAAGGCAGCGCTGACGGCGGGCAACCCCGAGGGCGACGTGCTGTTCGGCGTCGACAACACCCTGCTCTCCCGCGCCCTCGAGGCCGGCGTGTTCGACCCCTACGTCTCGCCGGCGGCCGCCGACGTGCCCGCCGCGCTCAAGGCGGCGACGCAGGACGCCGTGACGCCGGTCGACTACGGCGACGTGTGCATCAACCTCGACGACGCCTGGTTCCGCGCGCACCACCTCGCGGAGCCGACCACCCTCGCCGATCTCACCAAGCCCGAGTACAAGGACCTGCTCGTCGTGGAGAACGCGGCCACGTCGTCGCCGGGCCTCGCGTTCCTGCTCGCCACGGTCGCCCGCTACGGCACGGACGGCTACCTCGGCTACTGGACCTCGCTGCGCGCCAACGGCGTCAAGGTCGTCAACGGCTGGACCGAGGCGTACGAGGACACGTTCTCCGCCGGCGGCAAGGGGAACCGGCCGATCGTCGTGTCCTACGCGACCAGCCCGCCCGCGGACATCGTCTACGCGCCGGACCCCAAGCCCACCAAGCCCTCGACGTCGGTGATGACCGACGGCTGCTTCCGCCAGGTGGAGTACGCCGGGGTCCTGCGCGGCACCTCGCACCCGCTGGAGGCGCGCGCGGTCGTCGACTGGCTGCTCTCGCCCGCGGTGCAGAAGGACGTGCCGCTGTCGATGTTCGTCGACCCGGCCGTGCCCGGCACCCCGCTGCCGAAGGTGTTCACGGACTTCGCCGCCGTGCCGGCCGACCCGCTCTCGCTCGACCCGGCAGTGATCGACAAGAACCGCAGCGCCTGGGTGCAGGCGTGGGACCAGGTGACGTTGCGCTGAGCGTCCTCGACGGGCTGCGCGCACCGGGACGCTCCAGCGGCGTCGCGGTGGGGGGCGTCGCGCGCGTGCGCCCGCCCTCGGGCGCCTGGTTCGCCTGGCTCCCGGTGGTGTTCGTCGGGCTGTTCTTCGCCTGGCCGCTCGCCACGATCCTGTGGCGCGGCCTGTCGCAGGGCGGCGCCGACGTCCTCACCTCCGGGCTCACGTGGGACGTGGTGCGCTTCACCGTCGTGCAGGCGGTGCTCTCGACCCTGCTGGCCGTGGCGGCCGGGCTCCCCGCCGCGTACGCCGTGAGCCGGCTGCGCTTCCGCGGGCGCGCGGCCGTGTCCGCGGTGCTCACCGTGCCGTTCGTGCTCCCCACGGTGGTCGTGGGCGCCTCCTTCCGGGCGCTGCTGCCTGAGTCGTGGTCCGGCACGCTCGGGGCGATCCTGCTCGCGCACGTGTTCCTCAACCTCGCGGTGGTGGTGCGCGTCGTGGGCGGGTTCTGGGCGCACCTCGACGACCGCTACGCGCAGGCCGCGCGCACCCTCGGCGCCGGGCCCGTCACCGTGTGGCGCACGGTCACCTGGCCGCTGCTGCGCCCCTCGGTGCTCGCCGCAGCGGCGCTGGTGTTCCTGTTCACGTTCACCAGCTTCGGCGTCGTGCTGGTGCTCGGCGGCCCGACGACGAGCACGCTCGAGGTGGAGATCTACCGCCGCACCGTGGACCTGTTCGACCTTCCCGGCGCCGCGATGCTGTGCGTGCTCCAGGTGCTCGCGGTGGGCACGGTGCTGCTCGTCGCGTCGCGCCTGCAGCGGCGGCTCACCGTGCGGCAGCGGCTCGGTCGCGCGCAGGCCGCACCTCGCGCGGTGCGCACCACCGCCGACCGCGTGGTGCTCGGCGTCGCCCTGCTCGAGACGGCGCTGGTCGCCGTCCCCCTGGTGGCGCTCGCGCTCCAGTCGGTGCGCGTCGGCGACGGGTGGGGGCTGGACTGGTGGCGCGCGCTGTCCGTGGAGGGCCCCACGACGCGCGACGTCGCGGCCTGGGACTCGGTGCGCGTGTCGCTGTCGTACGCCGTCGTCGCGGTGCTGATCTCCGTCGTGGTGGGCGGTGCGGCCGCGTGCGCCGTGGCCTACGCCCGTCGCGGCGGCGACGCGCTGGACTCCGCGCTGGCGCTGCCGCTGGGCACCAGCGCGGTGACCGTGGGCTTCGGGCTGCTCATCACCTTCGCCGTGGCCCCGTTCGACTGGCGCGGCAGCTGGGTGATCGTGCCGATCGGCCACGCGGTGGTGGCGGTGCCGCTCGTGGTGCGCGTGGTGCTGCCCGTGCTGCGCTCGCTCGACCCGCGGCTGCGCGAGGTGGCGGCCACGCTGGGAGCCTCGACGTCGCGCAGCTGGCGCACGGTGGACGTCCCTGCGCTCACCCGCGCGCTGGGCGTGGGCGCCGGCTTCGCGGCGGCGGTGTCGCTCGGCGAGTTCGGCGCGACGTCGTTCCTCGCCCGCGCCGACTCGCCCACCCTGCCGGTGCAGATCGGCCACCTGCTCTCCCGCCAGGGCGAGGTCAACTCCGGGCAGGCCGCGGCGCTGTCCGTCGTGCTCGTGGTGCTCACCGCCCTCGCGGTGCTCACCACCGAGCGGCTGCGCGCGCCCGGGGTGGGCTCGCTGTGAGCGCGGTGCCGGAGTCCGAGGCGGGACTGGTCGTGGAGGGCCTGAGCGTCTCGCTCGGGGGCCGCCCGGTGCTCGACTCCGTGTCGCTGCACGTGGCGCCGGAGGAGTCGGTCGCGCTGCTCGGCCCCAGCGGCGTGGGCAAGTCGACGCTGCTGCGAGTGGTCGCCGGACTGGTCACGGCCGACGCCGGGGCCGTGCGCTGGGACGGCGCCGACCTCGGTCCGGTGCCGGCCTACCGGCGCCGCATCGGCCTGGTGTTCCAGGACGCCGTGCTCTTCCCGCACCGCGACGTCGCGCAGAACGTCGCCTACGGGCTGGAGGTGGCCGGCATGCCCGCCGAGGAGCGGGCGCGCGAGGTGGAGCTGCTCCTGGCGCTCGTCGACCTCGGTGGCCTCGGGTCGCGCCCGGTCGACACGCTGTCGGGCGGCCAGGCCCAGCGGGTCGCACTGGCCCGCGCGCTCGCCGCCCGGCCGCGGCTGCTGCTGCTCGACGAGCCGTTCGGCGCGCTGGACCGCGACCTGCGCGAGCGCCTCGGCACCGAGGTGCGCGACCTGCTGCGCACGCTCGGGATCCCCGCCGTGCACGTCACGCACGACCCCGACGAGGCGCGTCGCGTGGCCGACCGCGTGCTGGCGCTCGTGCCCGGCGAGCGCGGCGCCCGCATCGCCTAGCCCACCCGTCCGCGACGGCGGGGGGCCGCGGTTCCGGGATCACGGGCACCGCGGGCCTAGTCTGGCCGGGTGAGCACGTCGACGATGCGGCCGCACGCGGGCGTGCGCGCGTCGACGCCGGGGTCCGAGCCCCGGTCCGCGCGCGGCGGGCGGATCCCCGGCCTCGACGGGCTGCGCGCCGTCGCGGTGGCCGGCGTCGTGCTCTACCACCTGGGCTACGAGTGGATCCCTGGCGGCTTCCTCGGCGTCGACATCTTCTTCGTCATCAGCGGCTTCCTCATCACCACCCTGCTGCTGCGCGAGGTGTACGCCCACGGCCGCATCGCGTTCGGGGCGTTCTACCTCCGGCGCGCACGCCGCCTGCTGCCCGCGCTCTTCCTGGTGCTCGCGGCCGTGCTGGTGCTCGCCGCGACGATCGCGCCGGACACGGCCCGCGCCGTGCTGCGCGACACGCCCGCCGCTCTGGTCTACGTGAGCAACTGGTGGTCGATCGGGCAGGAGCAGTCGTACTTCGAGCTCATCGGCCGCGGCAACATGCTGGCGCACCTGTGGTCGCTCGCCGTCGAGGAGCAGTTCTACCTCGTGTGGCCGGCCGTGCTGGGCCTCACCTGCTGGGTCGCGCCGCGACTCGGCGTGGGGCGCCGCCGGGCCGTGCTCGTGGTGGCCCTCGTGGGCGCGGTCGCGTCCACGCTGCGGATGGCGTGGCTCTCGGTCGGCGCCGGCTACCCGCTCGACGCCGACCCCACGCGGGTGTACTTCGGCACCGACACCCACGCGATGTCGGTGCTCGTCGGTGCGGCGCTCGCCGCCGTGTGGCAGCCGCTGGCGTATCGCGCCCGCGTCGCGGCCGGGGCCCGGGCGATCCTCGCCGGGGCCGGGCTGCTCGCCGCGGCGGGGACGGCCTACCTGCTGCTCACCGTGTCCGAGTACACGCCGTGGCTCTACCGCGGCGGCTTCCTCGTGGTGGCGCTGGTGGTGGCCCTGCTCGTCGCGGCCGCGACGCACCCGGCCTCACCGCTCGGCGGCTGGCTCGACGTCGCGCCGGTGCGCTGGGTGGGCGAGCGGTCGTACGGGATCTACCTCTGGCACTGGCCGATCCTGCTCGTGACCCGACCCGGCCAGGACCTGCCCTGGGAGGGCTGGTGGGTCGACGTCGCGCGGCTCGCGCTCGTGCTGCTCGTCGCCGAGGCCAGCTACCGCTTCGTCGAGGTGCCGGTGCGGCAGGGGGCGATCGGGCGCGCCGTGGCCCGGTGGCGCGAGCGCGCGAACGAGCGGGGCGCGGCCGCCGCGCTGCTGCCCGGCTCGGCGCTCGGCCTGGCCCGCGCCGTCGCCGTCGTGGTCGCCGTGGCGGCGGTGACGGCGAGCATCACCGCGCCCTCGACGCTCGCCGCCGCGGACGGCGACGCCCGGCTCGGGCCGACGACGTCGATCGCCGACGACACGGCCGCCCCCGCCGGAGTCGCGCCGATCACGGCACCGGCGCCGCGGGCCGCGGGGTCTCCCGGCACGACCTCGCGCTCGTCGTCCGCGCCCTCGGCCCGCGCGACGGCCCGCGCCTCGTCGTCGGCCAAGCCGGCGGCGGCTCCCTCGACCTCCGCGGCCGCGCCGTCCACGGGGCGGCTGTCCACGGCGGACGTCTCGTGGTTCGGCGACTCGGTCACGCTGTGGTCCGCGGACGTGCTGCGCGCCGAGCTGCCCGGCGTCGCGCTCGACGCCGGGATCAACCGCTCACCGGGGTTCATCGAGGGCCGGGTCACCGCCGCGCTGAGCGCGGGCACGCTGCGCAAGGTCGTCGTCATGCACCTCGGCGACGCCGGGCCGGTGGATCCCGACGCGCTCGACCGCACCCTCACCACGCTCTCCGACCGGGCCCGCGTGGTGCTGGTGAACTCCACCGCGCGCTTCGCGTGGGTGCCGTCGAGCAACGCCACCCTGCGCGACGTCGCGCGCAACCACCCCAACGTCGTGGTCGCCGACTGGAAGTCCTACTCGGCGGGGCACACGTCGTGGTTCATCGACGGGCTGCACCTCAGCGCGGCGGGCAAGCCCTACTTCGCCCGCTTCGTGCGCAAGGCCGTCCTCGGCGGCTGACGCCGCCGTACGGCCCTCGTCACCACCAGGACCGGAGCCGCTCGGCCAGTGCGAGCCCCTGCGCGTGCCCGGCACGTGCCGCGGGCGGACGGTTCGCCGGGTCCATCGCGTTCGCGCCGAACAGGTGCTCGGCGTCGTCGTCCGGCACGACGACCTCGACCGTGCTGCCGCCTGCACGCAGCGCCTCCACCTGGGTGGCGAGGTGCGTGCCCCAGGCGAGCGGCGTGCGCGACCGACCGCCGAGCGGCGAGAGCACCAGCACCCGCGCGCACCCTGCCGCGAGGTCGGCGTTGTCGGCGTTGGTGCGGTAGCCGCCGTCGACGTAGGCGCGGTCGCCGACCGGGTAGGCGACCGAGCTCGAGCAGCTGGCGGCCACGGCGTCGACGAGGTCGATGCCGCTGCCCGCCTGCAGCACGACCGGCTCGCCCGTGCGCGCGTCGACGGCGGTGATGAGCAACCGTCGCTGCGGCCAGCGCGCATCGGGCAGGCGGGCGGCGACGACGGACCGCCATCGCGCGGCGGTGCCGGCCGGCGACGCGGCGAGCCGTTCGAGCGCAGCGGATCCCACGCGACGCCGCAGGTCCGCGACGTCGCGCGACTCCGCGATCATCGCCGCGGTGCGCGCCATGTGGTCCGCGGCCGCGGCGGTGCCGCCGCTGCGGGCAGGCGGCGGCGACGCGGCCGGCTCGGCGGCGAGGATCGCCGCGAGCAGCTCCGCCGGGCCTGTGCCGCTCGTGAGCTGCGCGGCCGCGGTCGACCCGGCCGAGGTGCCGATCACGAGGTCGGCGTCGGTGAGGTCGATGCCTGCCTCGTGCAGCCCGGCCACCACGCCGATGAGCCAGGCGTTGCCGGCCGACCCGCCGCCGCCGAGGACGAGGGCCGTGCCTGAAGGGGAGATGGGGTCGTGCGGGAACTGGTTCTGCATGGTCGCAACCTTCGCCGGTTCTCGGCGGCGCTCCCGCGACGGGACGGTCAGTCGCGCGGTCGTGAGCGGGGAGGAGCGCCCTGGATGGATGGCACGTGCACCGGGCTCACCTCCTCGCGTCACCTCACGGTCGCCGCGAGCGTACCCGCCGACAACCCCAGCGCCGAACGGGTTCCCCTGGGGCGGAACAGCTGCGCGACCACCGCTCAGCTGCTCCGGTACTCGCCGGCCCGACAGGGGTACGGCACACTCGGGCTATGCAGCGGGGGACTCGTGGCACACGCGCAGCACCAGTTCCGCGAGCTCCCCTCGTCGCCGGGTCCGCGCTCCTGCTCGCCGCGACCGCCTGCAGCGCGGCACCTGCAGAGACCACCTCGAACGCGTCGACGGCCAGTGCGAGCCCGGCCGCGCGTGTGTCGGGCGCGGACCTGGTCCCCCCGAGCGCAGTCCTGGAGGCGGCCATCGCCATCGCCACGAAGCCGGGCTACAGCGTGACGTCCGACTTCCGATGGACGCGGACGAACCTCGCTGCCGTGTCGGCCGTCGCCCCTCCCTTGGGAGACCGGGACAATCACGCCCACGTCTACCTGCTTCAGGTCCAGGGGTCGTTCCACGAGGCCATGCCCCGCGACCCGAACCATGTGGACAACTGGATCGTCGAGCAGATCCCCGCGGACGGCAGCGCGCCGGCAGGCACTGAGTCCGTCTGCTTCTGCGCTGGCGCCACCGAGCTCGGCAGGCTGGGCACGGTTCACCACTTCCAGCTGGTCACCCCCTGATCGCCGACGTCGAGGACTGGGTCCTCCCGGCAGCTTCTGGGCTGATCCACCGCCGGTGCCCGACGCGATGTGTCAGGCGTGCTCGAGGGCGAGCAGCGTGTGCCGGCGTCGCCAGCCCCAGCGCAGCAGGCTCACCGAGAACACGAACGTCACGACGACGATGAACAGCTCGAAGGCGCCGCCGGAACCGCTTCCCCAGATGCCGTGCTCGACGTCGTAGAGGGTGTCCATGCAGCCGAGGTAGACGCCGGCGCCGCCGCCGGCGAGCAGCCAGAACAGCGCGGCGTGCGAGCGGCGCAGCACCGTGACGAACCCGGCCACCACGCACAGCAGCAGCCACGCGTCGGCCAGCGGGAAGGCGTTCTCGAAGTCGTAGTAGGCGTCCGTGCTCGCGCTGGCCACGGTGTCGCGGGCGGCGTACCAGAGCACCCAGTAGACGACGTCGAGCACGGCGCCGAACGCGAGCGCGGCGAGCACGAGGCGTCGCGACGTGCCGTCCAGCGGCGCGTGGCCGGGTCGTGCGGCCGGGCTCGTGGCGGACATCGCGGCTCCTCAGTCGTCGGCGGGGTCGGCGGCGGACGCGGCGTCGAGCCGGGCGAGCTCGTCGTCGGTCAGCGACAGGGTCGCCATGGGCAGCAGGTCGGCGAGCTGCTCAGGAGTACGGGCGCTGGCGATCGGGGCGACGACGCCGGGTCGCGTGCGCAGCCACGCCAGCGCGACCGCGCCGCGGGTGACGCCGTGGGCGTCGGCTGCTGACCCGAGCGCGTCGAGCACGCGCTCGCCCCGCTCGCCCACGAACGCGTCCACGCTCGCGCTGCGCACGCTCTCGACCGCCGGGCCGCCGGCTCGGTACTTGCCCGTGAGGTAGCCGCGAGCCAGCCCGTAGTAGGGCAGTGCGCCGAGCCCGCGCTGCACGCAGAGCCCGGCGTACTGCGTCTCGAAGTCGCTGCGCGCCATGAGGTTGTACTCGGTCTGGAGCGCGACGTAGGGCGACCAGCCGTGCTCGCGCTGCAGGTCGAGCGCCTGCCCCAGCCGGGCCGCCGAGTACTGCGACGCCGCCACGTGGCGCACGAGGCCCTCGCGCACGAGCGCGTCGAAGGTCGCGAGCGCCTCGCCCATGTCGTCGTCGTGGTCCTGGTGGGCGTAGTAGAGGTCGATGCGGTCCGTCTGGAGCCGGCTCAGCGAGAGCTCGACGGCGGCGCGGATCGTCTCGGGCCGCAGGTTGTCGAGGGGAGCGTTCTTGCCCACCTTGGTGCACACCACCAGGGAGTCGCGGTTGCCGCGCGAGGCCATCCAGCGCCCGATGATGGTCTCGGACTCCCCGCCGCCGTGGCCGAGCCAGCGCGCGTAGGCGTCCGCCGTGTCGATGACGTTGCCGCCCGCGGCGACGTAGGCGTCGAGCACGGCGAACGACTGCTCCTCGTCGGCGCTCCAGCCGAAGACGTTGCCGCCGAGCACGAGCGGGAACAGGTCGAGGTCGGTCCCGGGAAGTCGCGTGGGCATGAGCCGACCCTAGGCCGCAGGGCGACTCCGGGCCCCGGGTGGGCCCGCGGTGGTTGACTCGCGGAAGGACGAGGCCGGGAGGTCGAGGGCGGGAGGTCGCGGCGGTGGCGAGCAGCTGGGGCACCACGCCCCGCGCGAGCATCGAGGCGGAGTGCGCGCGCCGCGGGCGGGCGGCCGTGGTGGAGGGCTGCCGCGAGCTGCTGCGGGGCGGTGTCGTGGACGCCGACCTCGTCGTCGCCCTGGCCGGTCCCAGCGCGGCCCGGTGGCTCGACCCGGGGCGCGAGGACCGCTACTGGCTGCGCGTGTGGGGCGCCCGCGGGCTGCTCTGGGCGTGGGACGACGTCGCCGTGCCGGAGGTGCGCGCGGCGCTGTCGGACGAGTCGTGGCGCGTGCGCGAGATGTGCCTCAAGGCCGTGGCCCGCAACGGCGTCGACGACCTGCTCGAGGACGTCCTCCCCTTGCGCGACGACGCCGTGCCCCGCGTGCGGTCCGCTGCGTCGCGCGCTGTCGCGGTGCTCACCGCCGCGCAGTGAGCCGGGCCGCCGGCGTCAGGGGGTCAGCGCGACACCGTCGAGCTGGACGGAGTGCGACGACGGGCTCGACACCACGAGGGTGAGCGACCCGCTCCGGTGCGGGAAGGCCGGCAGCGACAGCACCTGCTGGTAGGCGACCGTGGGGCTGTTGAGGTTCACGACGCCCACCTTCACCCCGCCCAGGAACACGGTGACCGAGCCGCACCCGGGGCAGGTGGTGGCGACGACGGCGACCCGCGTGGCCGTCACGCCGTCGAGCCGCCACCAGGCGCCGCGTCGGGTGGTGCGCATCGCGGTGCCGCCGTAGAACTTCGTGGACGCGTTGCGCAGCCAGCCGGAAGACGCGGCGCTGTAGCCGCGCTCGTCGAGCGGGGTGGTGGCGCAGTGGCTCGGCGACCACGGGCCCACCTGCCCGGCGCGGTTCGTGGCCCGCACCTGGAAGCAGTACGTCGTGCCGCGGGCCATCGGGAGCGACAGGTGCGTGGTGGTGAGCGCCCGCCAGGTGCTCGGCGTGATCCACGGCCCGTAGCGGCCGTCGGTGCCGGCGCGGCGGTAGTGCACGGTGTAGGACGCCACCGCGCTCGAGGCCACCGGCGCGCTCCAGCGGACCGCGGCCGAGCGCGCCTTGGTGACGCCGACCACCGGGGCGGCCAGCCCGACCCGCGCCGGGCTGCTGGCCAGGTGCGACCACGACCCGGGGAGCCCGGCGTTGTCGATGGCGTTCTGGTCGATCGTCACGGGGGTCGAGGACAGGTCCGCTGCCGTCGTCGCGCCGAAGTACTGGGCGACGCCGGACCGCACGACGTAGACCGCCTTGGTCTGCGCGCTGCGCAGCACCGTGCCGTCGACCGGCCGGGTGCGCAGGTGCACGGGGTGGCTGAACTCGTACGGCGAGACCTTGACCGCCCGGCTCGTGGCCAGCGAGGCGTCCGCGGCCGCGCCGCCGGAGGTGACGCGGATCGGCGCCTGGCCGGCGAACACGTAGCAGCTGGTGTCGCCCACCGGGCACGCCATCGCGCCGTCGGCGGGGTAGCGGCGCAGGTGCCGGAACGTCGCGAACTCCGCGTGCGGGACGGTGAGCCGCGACGCCGTGCTCCACCCCGGCACCATCGGCTTGTCCGTGCGCGAGAGCAGCAGCGGGGCACCGCCCACGGTGCGGTAGCACTTCTGGTCGCTGCCGTCGCAGAGGAACGTGCCGTCGGCCGGCGCCGGACGCAGGTGCGTATACGACGAGAACTCGGCGCCGCTGACCACGACCGACGCGCGGGCCGACCAGCTGGGCACGAGCCCGGTCTGACCCGTGGGCACGAGCAGCGGCGCGCCGCCGGCGACCAGGTAGCACGTGCCGTCGTCCGCGCGGCAGATCTGTGTGCCGTCGGCCGGGACGGCGAGCATGTGGTCGAGGTGGTTGAACGTGTAGTGGTCGACGTCGATCACCGGCGCCGAGCCCCATCCCGGGAGGCCGGCCGCGTCCGTGCCGACGGCGAGGGGCGCGCCACCCGCCGTGCGGTAGACCGTGCCGCTGGTGACGTCGCGCACGTACGTCCCGTCGCGCGGGGTCGAGCGCAGCCGGTCGAACTGGGCCGGGTCGATGATGCTGTAGGGCTGCTGGCCGCCGAAGGACGCCCACGTGCCGATGCGCATCGGGGCGCCGCCGACGATGCGCCACGTGCCGAGCTGACCGCGCACCTTCACGAACGCGCCCTCACCGAGCGGGTTGCCCCGGCCGGCCGGGTCGTGCAGCCAGCCGTACGGGGTCAGCGTGCCGAAGCCCTGGAGCCGCCAGTTGACCACCGACAGCGTGCGCCAGCCGTCGATGGTGTCGTTCTGCGAGAGCATGCGCACGGTGCCGTTGCCCGTGGCGTCCACCGTCGACGCCGCGATGACGCCGACGTGCCCGTAGGGGTTGGAGGGGGTGCGGAACGACACCACGTCGCCGGGGACCGGCGCCTTGCCCGCGGTCCCGTTCGTGACCTTGACCAGGCCGCCGCCGTAGGACGTGGAGTAGTTGGCCACCACGTCGGCGCCGTTCGCGCCGTACGCCGTCGTCCCGTACACCTGCGCCATGAACCGCTGGGCGAGCTCGACGCACTGCCACTCGGCCTCGCCCCATCCGGCGCGTCCCCACTGCACGTTGGGCGAGCCGTCCACCCATGGCCGCGGGCCGCACACCGGGATGCCGAGCCACGAGGCCCCCATGCGGTGCGCGCCGACGCCCTTCCAGCCGGCCGCGGCCGCGAGCGGGCCCCAGCGCGTGGCGTCGCAGTCGCCCACCCACCAGCTCGGGGCGCCGTAGGACAGCGCCGTCGGCGTCACCGGGGCCACGACCGCCTGCGCGGGCGGCGCGACCAGCACCGAACCGGCGCCGACGCCGGCGAGCAGGCCCAGCAGCAGCGCCAGGGCGGCACCGAGCGACACGGCGGCGCGGGCGCGCGCGGATGCCGGCGTACGGGGGGTCACGGAACTCCTCTACTGCGGTGCTCGGCCCGGGCCGGGGGACCGGGTCCCGCCTGGGGCGGGTGAGGCTGCTGGGGCGCCACAGGTGTTATCGGCGTGTCGGAGCCCGTCCTGAGCCCCCGACGGGTGTAAAAGCCGCCGCGCGATCGTGCTCGCGCGACCCGCGCGCCGGTCGCCACCGCGTGCTTGCTGAGAGGTCGCTGTGCGGCGTTCGCCCAGGTGGGGGAGCGTGGCGTCCGGATCCCGGGACCCGGCGCCCGGCTTGGACGAATCTTGGCTCTCCGGGGTCATTCCTTGGACCGCCCGCGGCTCAGTTCCGGGCGCTGGGTGACGACGATCTACGCATCGACCGGAGAAGCCCCCCGTCACCGGTCACGAACTCGATCGAAGGCTCGACCCGACGTCCTGGAGGAGTCCCCATGCCAGCTGCACGCAAGCTCGTCGTCACAGGAGTGGCCACCGCGGGAGTGCTCGTCACCGGCGGCGTGGCCGTCGCGACGACGATCAACTCCGCGGCAGCGAGCTCGACCTCCGCCCAGCCGTCGGTGGCCGACCTCCAGCAGCGGCTGGCCCAGCTGCAGAGCGACACCGAGGCCCTCAACGGCCAGGTGTCCGACGCGCAGCACGCGCTCACGGTCGCGCAGAAGGAGAAGGCCAAGGCCGACGCCGCCGCGGCCCGCGCCGCCGCCATCGCCGCGGCCCAGCAGTGGGCGGCCGCGCACGCGACCCCCAGCGCCTCCGCCACGACCCACCGCAGCACCACCCGGCACGAGAGCGCGCCGGCGCCGCGGGCCACGCACTCGAGCACCCCCACCAGCCACACCTCGACCGGCGCCAGCGGCTCGAGCTCGCACGGGGAGCACGACGACTCGGGGGAGCACGGCGATGACTGACCGCGGCACCCGCGTGCGGTGGACGACGGCGGCCCTCGTGGCCCCGGCCGCCGCTGCCCTGTTCACCGGCACCACCGTGTGGGCCGCCGGGCACCAGCCCGGCTCCGACACGACCACGACCACCGCGGCGCCGGCCACCACCGAGCCGTCGGCCGACCCGCAGGTCGCCTCGCTCCAGAAGGCCATCGCGAAGAACAGCGCCCAGGTCGCCACCCTGCGCGACAAGGTCGCGAAGCTGACCAAGCAGGCGGCCGCCATCGCGCACAGCACCGCGGCCGTGACCAAGGCGTCGTCGGGTTCGTCCGGCTCGTCCGGGTCGACCACCCACTACACGTCGAGCTCGTCGTCGAGCCGGTCGTCGTCGAGCTCGAGCTCGAGCTCGAGCACGAAGAAGTCCTCCGGCTCCACGCACACCTCGGCGCCCGCGCCCGCCCCCACGCACTCCTCGGCACCGGCCCCCGCCGCCCCGCCGCCCTCGAACACCTCGACGGGTGCGTCCGGCGCGAAGCCGTGACCGCGGCGGACGCCGGGTCGGCCGGCACTCGGGGCGACGTGCGCGTCGAGTTCCGCTCGATGGCGTCCGACATCCGCTTCTGGGTGGTCGACCCGGCCCCGGACGCGGAGCAGCGCTGCGCCGACGCGCAGGGCGTGGTCGAGCGCGTGGCGGCCAGCTGCACGCGGTTCGACCCGCAGAGCGCGCTCATGCAGGCCAACGCGGCCGGTCGCCGCTGGCACGCCGTCCCGCGCGAGTGCTACGACGCGATCGTCGCCGCGCGCGACGCGCACGTCGTCACCGACGGGCTGTTCGACCCGCGCGTGCTCACCACCCTCCAGGCCTACGGATACGACCGGTCCCTGCCGTTCGAGTCCGAGCGTCAGGAGCTGCCTGCCGCGACCGGCGCGCGGGTGCGCCGCACCCGGAGGGCGTGGCGGCCCGGCTTCGACCAGGCGCGGCTGGCCGTGCGCATCGGCCGCGAGCCGATCGACCTCGGCGGCATCGGCAAGGGCCTCGCGGTGCGCTGGGCCGCCGAGCGCCTCCAGGGCGCGGGCGGCTCGGTGCTCGTCGAGGCCGGGGGCGACCTCATGGCCTCGGGCGGCGGTCCCGAGGGGACCGGCTGGATGGTGGCGGTCGAGTCGGCGCTGGGCGGGTCCGACCCGGTCGCGGTCCTGCGGGTCACCGACCGTGCCGTGGCCACCTCCTCCACCCGGGTCCGCTCGTGGACCGTGGGCGGCGCCGAGGTGCACCACATCATCGACCCCCGTACCGGGCAGTCGGCGCGCTCCGAGCTGCTCTCCGTCACCGTCGTCGGGCCCGACCCGGCGATGGCCGAGGTCTGGAGCAAGTCGTTGTTCGTGCTGGGCCGTCCCGGGATCCGAGAGGCCGCCGACGCGCGCGGCCTCGCCGCCCTGTGGGTCGACACCGCCGGGCGCATCGGCGCCAGCCGCGCGATGCGCCCCCACGTCGCCTGGCAGGTGAACCGTGTCGCGTGAGTCCGCAACCTCCTCGATCCGCTCCCTCGGGCTGGGGGCCGGCCTGGTCGTGCTCGTCACCGGCAGCGCCGTGCTCACCAGCTGGCTGGTCGGCACGGCCGTCACCGCGGTGGTCGGCGACAAGATGGCCCCCTGGATCCTGGGCCGCGCCGCCGGCATCACGTCCTACCTGCTGCTGGTCGGCCTCGTGGTGATGGGCCTCGTGCTCTCGCACCCGGCCAGCAGCACGTGGCGCCGGCCGAGCCCGGCCGTGCGCATCCGCACCCACGTCTCGCTCTCGGTGTTCACCCTCGTCTTCACCGCCCTGCACATCGTGGTGCTCGCCACCGACCAGTACGCCGGCGTCGGCTGGTGGGGCGCGTTCGTGCCGATGGGTGCCAGCTACCGGCCGCTGCCCATGACGCTCGGCGTCATCGCCCTCTACGCCGGGCTCGCCGCGGGGATCACGGCCGCGCTCGCGGGCCGCGTCTCCTCGCGGCTGTGGTGGCCGATCCACAAGGTGGCGATCGTGTCGCTGGTGCTCGTGTGGCTGCACGGGGTGCTGGCCGGCATCGACACGCCGCTGCTCATGGTGATGTACGTCGCCACCGGCTTCCTCGTCGTCGTCCTCGCGGTGAGCCGCTACCTCGGCGAGTCGCACCGCGACGAGGTGGAGGAGCTGGCCCGCGTGCGCGCCAACGAGCTGATGGCGCCCGACGGCTCGCACCGGCCGCTGGCCGTGCCGCGCCGGCGCCGCTCGATGGAGCTGGAGGACCACGGGTGAACCGGCAGCTGACCGTCGTCGGGCGCCGTGGGCCCGAGCTGGAGCCGAGCCTGCTCTCGGCCCCCGTGGTGGTGCCGCGCGAGGGCACCGAGGTGCTCAGCGGCCTCGAGCGCCACGACCTCGACGCGCACCGCGCGGAGTTCGGCGTCCGTCCCCGCCTCACCGACGTCGAGCCCTTCCTCGACTCCCTGCGCGAGATCGGCCTCACCGGCCGCGGCGGCGGCCACTTCCCCGTGGTGGCCAAGTGGCGCTCGATCCTGGCGGCCGGGCCCGGCGCGACCGTGGTGGCGAACGCGGCGGAGGGCGAGCCGGGCTGTGCGAAGGACGCCGTGCTGCTCCAGACCCGTCCGCACCTCGTGCTCGACGGCCTGGTCACCGCGATGGAGGCCGTGGGCGCGCTCGAGGGCGTCGTCTGGCTGCACCAGGGTGCCGACGCGACCGCGCGCAGCGTGCGGGCAGCGCTGGCCGAGCGGGCCCGCGCCGGCCTGGTCGAGCCGCCGATCCGCGTCTTCCTCGCACCGGACCGCTACCTGTCCGGCGAGGCGACCAGCATCATCCGCACCCTCGAGGGCGGCCCCACGCTGCCGCGCTGGGTCGAGGACCCGGCCCGCCCGTGGTCGCCGGGCCACCGCCCCGTGCTGGTGCAGAACACCGAGTCGCTCGCGCGCGTGGGCGCGCTCGCCCTCGGCGGCGTCGGCCGCTACCCCTCCACCACGCTGCTCACCGTCATCAACGACACCCACCGCGTCGTGGTCGAGGTCGGGCCCGAGACCACCTACGGCGACGTCGTCGCGTCCACGTGGCGCTCGCCCGACGGGCACGCGCCGCGCGCCGTGCTCGTGGGCGGCTACGGCGGCTCGTGGGTGGCCTGGGACGACGTCCGCCACCTGCCCGTCGACCAGCAGGCGCTGCGCGCCCGCGGCCTGTCCACCGGCGCGGGGCTCGTCGGCCCTCTGCCGGCGCGGGCCTGCGGCCTGGAGGAGTCCGCCCGGCTCGTGCGCTACCTCGCCGGCCAGTCGGCCCGCCAGTGCGGGCCGTGCGTGTTCGGCCTCGCCTCCGTGTCGGAGGTCGCCGACGACCTCGCCGGCGGCCGGGCCGGCGGGTCGAGCCGGCGACGGCTCGACCGCTTCATGAGCGAGATCTCGGGCCGCGGCGCGTGCCGCCACCCCGATGGCGCGATCCGCATGCTCGCCTCGGCGCTCGACGTCTTCTCCGACGACGTGTCGCGCCACCGCCGCGGGCGCACCTGCGACGCGTCGCTGTACGCCGTCATGCCGCTGCCGAAGGAGGACTGAGATGTCGCGACGTGCCGCCCCGCTGCGCGAGGCGCGTCAGCCCGGCCCGGCCTCCACCCTGCCCACCCTGCGGCTCGACCCGGCCGTGTGCGACGGCGTCGGGATCTGCGCGCACCTCGCGCCGGACCTCGTGACCGTCGACTCGTGGGGCTACCCGATCGTCACGCCCGAGCCGCTCGAGCGCGGCTCGCAGCGCCGCCAGGCCGAGGCCGCGGCGCGGGCCTGCCCGCGCAAGGCGCTGCACCTGCGCCCCTGACGAGGCCGTGCCGCGACGGGCGCGGCGTGCCGGTCAGTCCGAGGTGCTCACCCTGACGTCGGCGGCCGCACGCGTGCCGTCGAGCCGGTGCCATTCCTGCTCGTCGCGCTGCCAGGAGTCCAGCTCGCCGGCCACCGCGTCCCCGTCGCGGGCGAGCACGCGTGCCCGGCGCTGCACGGCGTCGGCCTCCACCCAGACCGTGAGCGAGGCGAGCTCACGCAGCGGTGCGGCGGCGAGCCCCACCCCCTCGAGCACCACGGTCGCCGGCGGTGCCGCGCGCACCGGCCGGCCCGGGGCGCCGACGTACCAGTCCCACCGGGGCACCTCCACGGTGCGCCCGCGTGCCCACGCGTCGAGCAGGTCACGTCGGAGGCGGTTCGCCAGGGTGGCGAACGCGGTCACGCGGTCCGGCTCCCCGGCCACGACGGGCCAGCCCTCGTAGACGTCGTCGCCGTGCACGACGAGCACCGGTCCGAGCGCGGCGAGGCCGTCGGCCAGGGCCGCCGCGAGCGTGGTCTTGCCCGAGCCGGCCGGCCCGTCGACGCAGACCACCCGCGTGCCGCCGGCGCCCGGGGGGCCGGCGGCCACGCGGGCGACCCACGCGGGGTCGACGCCGTCGTGGGCGGTGCCGCCGGACGGGTCGGAGGCGGACGGGCTCATGCCAGGTGGTACGCGGTGCCGGTGACCTCGAGGCGCGACAGCAGCCAGCCCGACGTCGCGGGCGGTGCCGGCACGTTCGCGACGGCGACGTGCAGCGCGCGCGAGACCACGGACGCGGCCGGTGCGGGGGACCCGGCGACGTAGCAGCCCTTGGCGTTGGGCAGCGCCCACGGGCCGGAGAGGATCGTGTCGGTGCTGTCGAGGTAGGCGACCCGTGCCCGCGCCGTGGGCGCGTTGGTGACGGCGGTGCACACGACGACGCGCACCGAGGAGTAGCGCAGAGCCGACGGCAGATCGAGCGCGAGGGCGAGCACGGTGGACGTGCCGTGCAGGCTCAGCCCGTCGCCCACGGGGGTGATGGTGCCCTGGAGCAGCGCCGACGGCGCGAGCGACGCCGGGATCGACACGTGGAACGCCGTGCCGCGCAAGCGTTTCGCGGACACCTGCAGCGGGGCGCTCGAGCTGACCGACGGGCCCTGACCGCCTGTGGCGGTGACCACCACGCGGTAGCGGCCGGCCGCGACGGCGCGGTGGCGCGAGTCCGTGCCGTCCCAGGTGACCCGCGCGACCACCCGGCGCGAGAGGCGGAACGTGCGCACCACGCCGTGGGAGCCGACGACCTCGATGCGGTACGTGGCGGGGACCGTGGCGCGCGCCGTGATGCCGACGCGGTCGCGGTAGCCGTCGCGGGCGGGGTAGACGGTCGCGGTGGTCAGCGCGATGCGCGGGCGCGTGGCCGCGCTGCGCTCGACGAGGACCGACGACGAGGACACGACCGTCGGCGTCGAGCTGCGGCCGCGCAGCAGCACCTGGATGTGATACCGCCCGTAGGGGACCGCACGGCCGCGCTGGTCGCGCCCGCTCCAGCGAGGGTGCCACGCGGTGCCGGGTCGCAGCACCAGCTCGCGCACGAGCCGTCCGCGCGTGTCGGTCACGCGCAGCGCGCCGCCGGAGCGGACGTTGGAGGTGATCGTGAGCGTCACGTAGTCCTGGTAGCCGTCCACGTAGGGGCGCAGCACTCCCGAGGAGGCCGAGACCGACTGGCGCAGCCGCACGGCCACGCCGCGAGCGACCGGGCTGTAGGCCCCGAGGCCCAGGGAGTTGGCCGCGGCCACGCGCACGTCGTACTCGCCCGCGGCCAGGCCCGGCCCGACGACGAGCGCGTGCAGGGTCGCCGGCACCAGGCAGTGCGGGTCGGTCGGCGAGGCCGGCCGGGCGCACAGCCACGTGCTGGACCCGGTGGGCCGGTACTCGACGGAGTAGCCCGTGAGCGGGCTGCCGCCGTCCGGCGGGGCCGACCACGACACGGCGAGGCGCTCCACCGCGCCGAGCACCCGTGGCGCGGCGGGTGCCTGCGGGCGGGCCGCGGCCGCCGGGGCGACCGGACCCGTCGCGGTCGAGGGGCCAGCGCCCTCGGTGGCGCTGGTGGCGTGCACGCGGAACCAGTAGTCCGTGCCGTCGGCGAGGCCGTCGACGCGCAGCGACGTGCCTGCCGTGGTGCCTGCGGGCGCGTAGGTGACGCCGTCCGTGCTCGACTCCACGGCGTAGGTGACCGGTGTGCCGCCGGTGTCGCCGGGGGTCCACGACACGGTGACGAACCCGTCGCCGGGTGACGCCGTCACGTCGGTGGGTGCCAGCGGGGCGAAGGTGGGCAGCGGCTGGGAGAGGTCGAGCACCCCGGTGCCGCACGTGGCCGTGGAGCAGCCGCTGCTCGAGGGGAAGGGCCGGGTGAGCCCGGAGAGCAGCGTGGCGACCTGGGCCGGGGTGTACGGCGTGCGCCCGACCCGCAGCGACTGCAGCAGCGCGGCCGCCGCGGCCACGTGCGGCGCGGCCATCGACGTGCCGGCGTACCAGGCGTAGCCGGCCGTGGTGGGCCGGGTGGCGCCGCGGTTGACGGTGGACAGGATGTCGTGGCCGTAGCCGGTCGAGTCGCCGCCGGGCGCAGCGATCACGGTGGAGCCGGTCACGGAGCCGTAGTTCGAGTACCCGGTGAGGCCGCCGGAGCGGTCGGTGGCCACGACGTCGACCACGCCACGGCAGTCGGCGGGGGAGGAGCCCGTGGTCGCCGACGTGGACACGACGGAGGCGCTGTCGTTGCCGGCCGCGACCACGACCGTGGTGCCGCGGCCGACGGCGGTGTCGATCGCGCTCTGCGTCTCGGGGTCGCACGGGCCCGGGCCGCTGAGCGACAGGTTGATCACCGACGCCGGAGTGGGGTCCGGGCCGGGCGGGTTGCCCGGGCCGCTGCCGATGTCGGCGCCGGAGGCCCAGCGGATGGCGTCGGCGATGTCGGAGGTGTAGCCGCCGCACTTGCCGAGCACCCGCAGCGGCTGCACGCGCACGCCGGGCGCGATGCCGGTGATGCCGAGGCCGTTGTTGCGCCGAGCGACGATCGTGCCGGTGACGTGGGTGCCGTGCCACGAGCTGCTGTCGGCCGGGCAGCCCTCGGAGGCGAAGAAGCCGCCGGCCGAGACCCCGGAGGCCTCGGAGGGGGAGACCCAGTCGCCGGGGTCGGAGGGGTCGGGGTCGCGGCCGCTGCCGTCGTTCGCGGTGTAGAAGGGCGCGCCGCCGCCGGAGCCGTCGCCGGACACGAAGTCCCACCCGGGCACTGTCTGACCGGTCAGCTCCGGGTGGCTGGTGATGCCGGTGTCGAGGACCGCGACGACCACCTGCGGGCTGCCCGAGGTGCGCGCCCACGCCGACGGGGCGTGCACCGAGAAGCCGCCCGGGCTCGAGGCCGCGGAGTCCCAGAGGTCCCACTGCTGGGGGAAGGCGGGGTCGTCGGGCACCACGGGGCTCGTCGCCGTCGCGTGCATGAGCAGGTCCGGCTCGGCGTAGGCGATGTCGGAGCGGGCCTGCAGCGACCGGGCCACCCGCCAGGCCGCGTCGACGGACAGCGGCGTCGAGAGCGCGACGAGGGTGGAGCCGGACGCGAGCCGGCGCGCCACGCGGGCCCGGGGGACGCCGGCGAAGCCCTGCGCCGCCCGCAGCACCGACGCGCCCGTGACCCGGCCGTTGGCGGTGCGCACGATGAGCCGGCGCACGAGCTGCTGCGCGGGCGCCCCGCTGCCGGCGGCCGCGGAGGCGGGGGCGGAGGTCGAGGGGCGGGTGGGCGCGGCCGTGGCGGCGGGCGCGGTGGCGGCGGCGGTGCCGCCGAGGGCGAGAGCGAGCACCGAGACGGACGCGAGCGATCGCATCCCTCGGCTCACGTGGCGCTCCCTGGACGACGGCGCGCCCGGCGCGCGCCCACCCATGGTAGGCGCCGGGGCGCACTGCCCCGCGCCGCCGGTGCCGCCCGCGCCGCGCCGTCCGCCAGGACCCCAGGACACGCGCCCGACCTGCGGTTAGGTTCGTGGTGTCGGCGAGAAGCGGAGGGAGACCCCATGGGCCCGTCACCGGTGGACACGGGACGCGACGACCTCGGCAAGGTGCTCGTGCTGACCTCGGCGGCGCTGGCGGCCGAGCCCTGGGAGGACCTGCGCGGCATCGACGGCGCCGCGCACAAGGTGCTGTGGCAGTCCGGCGCGGTCGTGATCGGGCTCATCCGGGTGGAGCCGGGCCGGGAGAAGCCCGAGCACACCCACCACGGCGCCCACCACCACATGCTCATCACGCGCGGCTCGTGCGTGATGCTCGGCGAGCGCGTCGACGAGGGCTCCTACGTCTACGTGCCGCCCGGCGTCCCGCACGCGGTCACCGACGTCGGCCCGGAGGGCGTGGAGTTCTTCTACACCTACCGCCCGGTCGAGGTGCCCCCGCCGCACGCCGACGACGACTTCGTCGCCAGCCCCGTCTGACCCCGTCGTTACTGCCCGGATGACCGGAAACCGCGCCGGTCTCCGGTTCTTGCGGCAGTAACGACGGGTCCGGTCCGGGTGGGGATCGGCGTACGGGGGGCGTGCGGGCGGGTGCTCGTCGTAGGTTGCGCACGTGTCGAAGAAGCCGTCGCACCCGCTCACGCCGTCCCGGTCGCTGCCCGACCCGGACGAGGGCCCGCTGCACCTGACGAAGAAGGAGTACGAGGCCGAGCTGGCCCGCCTCCAGACCGAGATGGTCGCGATGCAGGAGTGGATCCGCGCCAGCGGCGAGCGGCTGGTCGTGATCCTCGAGGGGCGCGACACCGCGGGCAAGGGCGGCGTCATCCGCCGCATGACCTACCAGATGAACCCGCGCTACTGCCGAGTCGTCGCCCTGCCGGCGCCCACCGAGCGCCAGCGCACGCAGTGGTACTTCCAGCGCTACGTCTCCGAGCTCCCGGCCGCCGGCGAGATCGTCATCTTCGACCGGTCCTGGTACAACCGCGCCGGCGTCGAGCGCGTGATGGGCTTCTGCACCGACGAGGAGTACGAGTACTTCATGCGCGTGTGCCCCATCCTCGAACGCGCCCTCGTGCGCGACGGGATGATGCTCGTGAAGTACTGGCTGTCGATCTCCGACGAGGAGCAGCGCCGCCGCTTCCAGTCCCGCATCGACGACCCCGCGCGCCGGTGGAAGCTCTCGCCGATGGACGTCGAGGCGCAGGCCCGCTGGGTCGACTACGCCGAGGCGAAGGACCAGATGTTCGCCTACACCGACACCAAGGACAACCCCTGGTTCGTCGTCGACGCCGAGGACAAGCGCACCGCGCGGCTCAACCTCATGGCGCACCTGCTCTCGCTGGTGCCCTACCAGCCGATCGAGCACGACGACATCGTGCTGCCGCCCAAGCAGAACCGCTCCTACGTGCGGCCGCCGATCGAGAGCCAGACCTTCGTCCCCCGCCGCTACGCCGTCACCCGCTGAGCGGGCTCACCGGACAGCTGGCGCACGGCACGCCCTGGCTCCTCGTCCGAACGGCTCGGACCGGGTCGTCCTGGGGGACCGACCTCGGCGCGGGCCGTGTCCCCGGCGGTCGTCGCGCCCGTAACCTCGTGCGGATGCGCGTCGCCCGACGCGGACCTGCGGCCGGGGAGGCAGCCATGGCGTGGACCGGTGCCGTGCCGCCGCGCGCCGCGGCCGCCGCACTGGCGCTGGCCGGTCTCGTCTCCGCCTGCGGCTCGCCGCCTCCCGCGACCGCCGGCGCGGTGACCGTCACCAGCACCGACGACTCGTGCACGGCGAGCAGCGACCGCGCGGCGTCCGGCGTCCTACGCTTCGAGGTGACCAACACCGGCTCGCGCGTGACGCAGTTCGCCCTGCTGGCCGACGACGGGTTCCAGCTGCTCGGGGAGGTGGAGAGCATCGGTCCGGGCCTCTCCCGCGACGTGGTCGTGCAGGCCGCTCCCGGCGCGTACACGCTCGCCTGCAAGCCGGGCGGCGCCACCGACAGCATCCGCACCCCGTTCGCCGTCACCGGATCCACCGGGCAGCCAGTGGTCACCGGGGCCGAGGCGCAGCTCGAGGCCGACGCCACCACGGCGTACGCCGCCTACGTGCGCGACCAGGCACAGCAGCTGCTCGCCGGCACGCGGGCCTTCGCGGAGGCCTACCGCGAGCACGACGACGCCCGGGCGCGGTCGCTGTACGCGTCGACGCGCCGCCACTGGGAGCGGATCGAGCCGGTGGCCGAGTCCTTCGGCGACCTCGACGCGGTGATCGACGCGCGGGAGAGCGACGTCGAGGACGGTCAGGCATGGACCGGCTGGCACCGGATCGAGAAGGACCTCTGGCCGCCGTCGGGCTACACCGCGCTCAACGCCGCCGACCGGCTCGTGCTCGCCGACCGGCTGGTGACCGACACCGAGGGCCTCGTCGCGCGCACGGCCGGCCTCGCGTTCACCGTCGACCGGCTCGCGCACGGCGCGGTGTCGCTGGTGGAGGAGGTGGCGGCGGGCAAGCTCGGGGGCGAGGAGGAGCCCTGGTCGCACACCGACCTGGCCGACGTGCAGGGCAACCTCGAGGGCGCGCGGGTGCTGTTCACCGGCCTGCGGCCGGTGCTGGAGCGGCACGACCCGCAGCTCGCCGCCACGATCGCCGCGCGCTTCGCCCAGGTGCTGGCGGTGATGGACCTGCACCGGCGGGGCGACGGCTTCGTCGGGTTCGACACGCTCACGCACGAGCAGGTGCGCGACCTCGGGTCGGCGGTCGACTCGCTCGCCGAGCCGCTCTCGCACCTGCCCGCCGCCGTGCTGGACGTGGGCCCGTGAGCGACGAGACCGCACCACCCCGGCTCTCGCGCCGGGCGCTGCTCGGCGCCTTCGGCGCGGGCGCCGCCGCAGCTGCCGTCGCCACCACGGGGGCGGCCGTGGCCGTGTCGAGGAGCACGACGGACTCCTCGGCGGCGGGGTACCAGCAGCGCTTCTACGGCGACCACCAGCACGGCATCGCCACGCCGATGCAGGACTCCCTGCACTTCGTCTCGCTCGACCTCGTCACCCGCTCGCGCGAGGACCTCGTCGCGATGCTCCGCCGCTGGACGGTGGCGGCCGCGGCGCTGACCGCGGGCCGGTCGGTGGGTGACGACCTCGCCGCGCCGTACGACGCCCCGCCGCCCGACTCGGGCGACGCGCTCGACCTGCCCCCGAGCGGGCTCACCGTGACCTTCGGCATCGGCCCCACCTTCTTCCGGGCCCCGGACGGCACGGACCGCTTCGGCGTCGCCGCGCGGCAGCCGGACCGGTTCGCACAGCTGCCGGTGTTCCGCGGAGACCACCTCGACCCGGCGATCTGCGGCGGCGACCTGTGCATCCAGGTGTGCGCCGACGATGCGCAGGTGGCCGTGCACGCGGTGCGCAACCTGGTGCGGCTCTCCGCCGGTGTGGCCCGCGTGCGGTGGACCCAGCTCGGCTACGCGAAGAGCTCCGCGACCGACCACACCGGGCCGACGCCCCGCAACCTCATGGGGTTCAAGGACGGCACGGCCAACATCACCGTGGACGACCACGCCGCGCTCGACCGGTTCGTGTGGGCGCAGAGCGGCGACGGCCCCGCCTGGATGGACGGCGGCACCTACCTCGTGGCCCGCAAGATCCGGATGACCATCGAGAACTGGGACCGCACCTCGCTGCGGGAGCAGGAGGGCGTGTTCGGCCGCACCAAGCGCCTCGGCGCGCCGCTGTCCGGCGGCGACGAGTTCGCGCCGCTGGACTTCACGCTCGAGGGGGCCGACGGCGAGCCGCTGGTGCCCACCGACTCGCACGTCGCCCTGGCCCACCCGTCCGTCAACGACGGGCTGCGGATCCTGCGCCGCTCGTACAACTACACCGACGGCAGCGACGACCTCGGCCGCCTCGACGCCGGGCTGTTCTTCGTCGCGTTCGTCCGCGACCTCGACAGCCAGTTCGTCGCCATGCAGCGTCGGCTCGCGCGCGCCGACCGGCTCAACGAGTACGTGCGCTACCTCAGCAGCGCGGCGTTCGCCGTGCCTCCCGGCGTCGGGCCAGACGGCGGCTACGTCGGCGAGACCTTGTTCGCCTGAGCGGGTCGACCGCGACCGGCGCCGTCACCACCCGTCGCGCAGGACCGCCTCCAGCATCTCGACGACGAAGTCGGCGCTCGCGACGTCGAGGCACATCGGTGGCTTGAGCTTGAGCACGTTGGCCCGCTCGCCGGTGGGCTGCATGACCACTCCGAGCTCGCGCAGCCGCTCGCAGATCGCGTAGCACTCCGCCGTCGCCGGCTCGAGCGTGTCGCGGTCGCGGACCAGCTCGACGCCGAGGTAGAGCCCGAGCCCGTGGACCGTGCCGATGACGGGGTGGCGCTCGGCGAGCTCCTCGCACCGGCGGCGCAGGTGGTCGCCGACCGTCGCGGCGTTGGCCTGGAGCCCCTCGTCCTCGATGACGTCGAGCACCGTCATGCCGGTGACGCAGGAGACGGGGCTGCCGCCCGCGGAGGAGAAGAACGAGCCGGACGCGCCGAACGCCTCGGCGATCGCGCGGGTGGTGATCACGGCGCCGAGCGGGTGCCCGTTGCCCATGGCCTTGGCGATGGTGATGAAGTCCGGGGTGACGCCGTGCATCTCGAACGCCCACCAGTGGTGCCCGGTGCGCCCGTAGCCCACCTGCACCTCGTCGGCCACCACGAGGCCGCCGGCCGCGCGCACCGCGTCGTAGGCCGCGGGCAGGTAGCCCTCCGGCAGCAGCACGCCACCGGCGTTGCCGAACAGCGGCTCGCACACGAACGCCGCCGGCGGCCGCCCCGCCGCGACGAGGTCGTCGACCAGGGCGCGCAGCTCCGCGGCGTACTCCGCGCCCGAGCCCGGCCCGCGGAAGCGCCCGCGGTAGGGGTTGGGCGCCGAGGCGAGGTGCACCCAGTCGGGCCGGCTGTCCAGCGCGGCGGGGTTGTCGTAGAGCGAGGTGGTGACCGCGTCGGACAGGTACGTCCAGCCGTGGTAGGCCTCGCGCACGGCCAGGACGTCCTGCCGGCCGGTGACGGTCTGGGCCATGCGCAGCGCGAGGTCGACCGCCTCGGACCCGCTGTTCACCAGGAACACCTGGTCGAGCCCGTCGGGCGCCAGCGCCGCGAGCCGCTCGGAGAACTCGGCGATCGCGGCGTAGTGGAACCGCGAGTTGGTGTTGAGCGTGCGCAGCTGGCGCTCGACGGCGTCGGCGACGTGCGGGTGGCCGTGCCCCACGGACGTGACGTTGTTGACCATGTCGACGTAGCTGCGCGCGTCGGTGTCGAGCAGGTGGTGGCGCCAGCCGCGCTCGATGCGCATCGGCCTGTCGTAGTAGCTCTCCTGGACGGCGGCCAGCGCGTGGCGGCGCCGGGCCAGCAGCGCGTCGGCGTCCTCGTCCGGAGCGGCGACGTCGGTGCCGAGCAGCGGTGAGGGGTCCGGGCACAGCGCCAGCCAGCCCGCAGCCTCGACCGGGCCGGCCAGCGCGGGCGGGTCGACCTCCGGGTCGACGCACACCTGGACCGCGAGCCGGCCGTTCTGCGCCGTACCCAGCACGGCCCCTCGGGCGACCTGCTCCCCGTGGGCGACGCCGGCATGCACCCCGCGCAGCAGCAGCCGAGCACCGTCGGACGACACGAGCTCGAGGCGGCCCGCCTCGGGGGCGGACACCGTGCCCGGCCACGGGGCGCTCAGCGGCGTGCGCGGCGGCACGCGCAGCTCGACGCCGAGGGCGACGGTCTCCGGCGGCCTCGCCGAGTGCAGTCGAGTGCGGGTCGCGCGCGCCTCGCCCCAGCGGGTGCACGAGGCCCGGGCGCGCCCGGCCTCCTCGGCGAGCAGGATCTCCTCGACGCCCGGCTGGAGGAAACGGCCGGAGTGCAGGTGGGCCGAACCGACCGACAGGTCCACGGGAGAGGGCTCGACGTCGATCAGCCGGCCGGCGTCCCGGACGGTGCGCAGCGCGGCCGCGTGCCGTGGCGCCGGGCCGAGCCCGAGCTCGGCACGCAGGACGGACTCGACGTGGTGGGGGTGCACCGAGCGCGCGGCGTGCAGGATGCGCCACTCGTCCTCGAGCGGCCCCACGAGCCCGGGGTTGTCCGGGTCGAGCACCACCTGGTGCTCGCTGCTGGCCACCAGCACGGCGCCGCGCATCAGCACGAGCGGCCACAGCGCCTCGACGTCGTCCTCGGTCAGCGGCACGACGTCGTGGAAGGCCCGCACTGCAGGGAGCACGGCGAACGGGTCGTCCGGGGCGTGCCGCAGCACGCCGGTGACGGCCACCGCGAGGTCGGCCACCAGCCAGCTGCGGCACAGGTCGCCGAAGTCGATGACGCCCGCGGGTCGCAGGCGCCCGGCGTCGTCGGGCTCGCCCACGACGTTGTCGTCGGTGACGTCGCCGTGGATGGCCTGCACCCGCAGGCGCGGTGCGATGTCGGCGAGCCGCTGCCAGGCGCCCGCCGCGACGTCGGCGACCAGCGCGCGCCGGTCCGGGTCGCCGATGGAGGGGAGCAGCAGACCGACGACCTCGTCGGCGCGGCGCAGGTCCCACTGCACGGCACGGTCGAGGCCGGGGTGCTCGAACCCGGCCAGCGCCGCGCTGGCCAGCCCGGCCAGGCGGCCGAGGCCCGCGACCACCTGCGGCGCGAGGTGCCGGGCCGAGCTCAGCGGGACGCCCTCCACGTACTTGAGCAGCCGGACGGGCAGCGGGCCGCCCTCGTCGTCCACCTCGTGCAGCAGGGCGCCGTCGAGCCCGGGCAGCGGCACCGGCGCCGCGAAGCCCAGGTCGTGCGAGGCGAGGTGGCGCAGGGCGGCGTTCTGCGCCTCGAGCGTCTCGCGCCCCCAGCCGCGGTTGGCGACCTTGAGCACCACGCGGCCGCCGAGCGGGGTCTCGACGAGGAAGTTGCGGTCCTGCTGGCTGCCCAGCTCGCGGACGGGGCCCTCGACGCCGTAGAGGTCACGCGCGATCCCGGCCGCGCGCCCGGCGTCGACGGGGGGACGGGGGGCGACCTCGAGCGGGCTGCCGTCGACTGGCATGGTGCGGGTTCCCTGCTGCCGGTCCGCCGTGCCTCGTCGCGCGGCGGATGGGGGAGAGGATAGGGCGGCGCGCCCGGACCGCCGGGTGCGGTCCCGGACGTGGAGGGGGTGCCGTGCCGCCGGTGGACCTCCCGGACCCGTGGTCGCCGCGGTGGCGCGCCGACTGCTCGCGCTGCTCCGGGCTGTGCTGCGTGATCCCGGCGTTCGGCCGCTCGGCGGACTTCGCGATCGACAAGCCCGCCGGCGTCGCCTGCCCGAACCTCACCGGTGAGCACCGGTGCTCGATCCACGACCGCCTGCGCGCGAGCGGGTTCGCCGGGTGCGTGGTGTACGACTGCTTCGGCGCGGGCCAGCACGTGACGCAGGTCGTGCTCGGTGGCCGGTCGTGGTCGCACGACGACGCCACGGCGGCCGTGGCCGCCGCCGTGTTCCCCGTCGTCCGCTTCCTGCACGAGCTGCTGCGCTACGCCGCGGAGGCGCTCGCGTGGGCGTCGAGCGACCCGTTGCGCCCGGCACTCGCCGCGACCGTCGACGAGCTCGAGGCGCTGGTCGCGTCGTCGGCCGCGAGTCTCGCGGCCCTCGATGTCGACGCCGTGCGCGCCGACGTCAACCGGCTGCTGCTGGCGTGCAGCGAGCGGCGGCGAGCTGACGCCCCGGCTCGCGACGTCGACCTGCGCGGCGCGGACCTCGTCGGCCGCGACCTGAGCGGACGCGACCTGCGCGGTGCGTCCCTGCGGGGCGCGGTGCTCGTGGGAGCCGACCTGCGCGGCGCCGACCTGCGCGGAGCCGACGTGATCGGGGCCGACCTGCGCGGCGCGGACTTGCGGGGGGCGGACCTGCGGGGCGCCCTGTTCCTCGTCCCCGCCCAGCTCGAGGCCGCGACCGGGGACGCCGGCACCGTGCTCGCCCCGCCGTTCACCCCGCCCACGCACTGGGCCACCGCGACGGGCTGACCCTCGGTCTACCGTGCCGCCATGGACCTCGAGGACCTGCGGCTGGCGGTCTACCGCGCGTTCGCGCACGAGGGGCGCGCCCCGGGCGTCGACGACCTCGCGGAGCGGTTCGGCGTCCCGGCAGCGGACGTCCGGTCCGGCCTGGCGGCGCTGGCCGCCGCGCGCCACCTGGCTCTGGCCGCGGACGGCACCATCGCGATGGCGCACCCGTTCTCGTCGGTGCCGCTCGGGTTCTCCGTGATGGGTGCCGCCACGCTGTGGTGGGGCGGCTGCGCGTGGGACTCGTTCGCCCTCGCGCACCTGCTGCCCTGGGAGCCGTCGGTGCTGGTCGCCACCACCTGCCCGGCGTGCTCGGCCGCCCACGCGTGGACCGTCACGCGCGAAGCACCCCCGGCGGGCGGCCAGGTGGCGCACTTCCTCGTCCCCGCCGCGCGCATGTGGGACGACGTCGTCACCACCTGCGGCAACCAGCGGATCTTCTGCGACGAGGCGTGCGTGCAGGACTGGCTGACGCGCGAGCGGCGCGAGCGCGGATACGTGATGGACCTGCCGACGCTCTGGCGGCTCGCCGCCGACTGGTACACCGGGCGGCTGGAGCGCGGCTACGTCAGGCGCGAGCCGTCCGAGGCCGCCGACTACCTGCGCGGTGTCGGCCTCTCCGGCAGCTTCTGGGGCCTCTGACCCGGTGTCGGTGGTGCAGCGCCCGTCATCCTGGCGTCACGAGGGCTCCGGGTCGATCGCGTGCAGCCGCCGCACCCGCGGCGGCGTCGCGAGCAGCTCGGGCAGCCGAGCCTGCAGCGCCGTGATGTGCGGGGTCGCGCCGTGCGCCGCGTGGTGGGCCGGGCTCGCCCAGATCTCGTAGAACGCCAGCAGATCGGGGTCGGCGACGTCCTCGTGCAGCTGGTAGAGCAGGCAGCCGTCTTCCGCGCGCGTGGGGGCGACGACGTCGAGCAGCGCGGCGCGCAGCTCGGCCGCCCGTCCGGGCGCGGGGGTGAACTCCACGGTCATGGCGAGGGCGACGTCGGTCATGCCCCGATCCTGCCGCGCCGCGCCGCAACCGGCCCGGTCAGGCCAGGTGCAGGGCGCGCGCCTCCTCCCACAGCTCGTCGCGCGCGTCGGGGTGGGCGGCGTCGCGGATCAGGTGCCGGGCCTGGGACCGCTCGTCGTAGCCGAAGACCACGGCCGTGCCCTGCTCGGTGACGATCGCGGTGGCCTGGAACGAGGTGAGCGGCTCGTCGATCATCGGCACGATGGTGGAGACGTCGGCGCGCGGGTGCCACGAGCGCAGCGCGATGATCGCCTGGCCGCCGGGGGAGTGCAGCGCACCGACGATGAAGTCGGTCTGGCCGCCGAAGCCGGAGTAGATGCGGCCGTTGACGCGCGACGCGTTGGCCTGCGCGTAGAGGTCCACCTGGAGCGCGGTGTTGACCGAGGTCATCATCGGGTTGCGGCGGATCAGCGACGGCTCGTTCGTGGTCTCGGTGCGCAGCATCGCCACGCGCGGGTTGCGGTCGACCCACGAGTAGAGCTCGGGCGAGCCGAACAGGAACGACGACGTGAGCTGCGCGTCGGGGTCCAGCGCGCCGGCGCGGTCGAGGTCGAGCACGCCGTCGCTGAACATCTCGCTCCACACCCGCAGGTCGCGCCGGTGCGTCAGCCCGGAGAGCACGGCGTCGGGCACGGCGCCGATGCCCAGCTGGAGCGTGGCGCCGTCGCCCACGCGGGTCGCGACGCGGTCGCCGATGGCGGCTGACACGTCGTCGATCGCGGTGGCCGGCGGTGAGGGGAGCTCGGACTCGACCTCGACCGCGTAGTCGATGGCGTCGACGTCGACCTCCGCGTCGCCGAAGGTGTACGGCATGCGCGGGTTCACCTGGGCGATGACGATCCCGCCGCGCTCGCGCACGGCCTCGACCGCCGCGGGCAGGATGTTGACCTCGATGCCGAGCGACACCCGCCCCTGCGAGGGGGCCGACGTGTGGAGCACCACGACGTCCGGCGGGCAGGTGGTGGCGAACAGGCGCGGCACGAGCGAGAGCCGGCACGGCACGTAGACGAGGCGAGGGCTGCGCCGCATGCCCGGGCCGACGAACGCCGTCTCGTAGGTGACGCCGTCGCGGTCGGGCAGGCCGCCCTGGGCGTTGAGCAGGTGCAGCCGGTACTCCGGCACGGCGGTGTCGAGCGCCGCGAGCACCGCAGCCGGGGTCGCGAAGTTGCCGCTGGCCACGACCCGGGGGTTGCCCGGGAGCGCGCCGAGCACGGAGGGGAGCTCGTCGAGCGTCAGTGTGCGCATGGTCCGTTCCTGTCCCTGCCGGCCCGAGGGCGCCTCGGCCGGCGGTCCGCCGGCCGGCCCGCCGGCACGCTCGACGCTATCCAGCCGGGGAGTGCCGTCGCGGCACCAGCGCCCGGACACCGCTGTGATCTTGCGGACTGCCACGGCGTGACGGGCCGGGCCGGGGCGCCCGGGCCGGTCACCCGCGTGAGGCAGCGCTGCTCCGAACGGGTGCGCCCGCCCGCGCCTCCGAGTGACCGGACTGTCACAGTGAGTGAGGCCGCGACCCGAGCGGCGCGGAAGGGGCACGAGATGGCACTCGATCGACCCGAGGCCCTCGTCATCGAGGACTCCCCGGAGATCACGATGCTCGTGCGCGGGCTGCTCGAGCGCGAGGGCTACGCCGTCGTCGCCACCCCGCGCGGCGACCAGGGGCTCGACTGGGCCCGCGCGAAGCGCCCCGAGCTCGTCATCCTCGACCTCTCCCTGCCGGACCGCGACGGCGTGGACGTCTGCCGCGAGCTGCGCGGCTTCAGCGACGCGTACGTCGTGATGGTGACCGCCCGCGACGACGAGGTCGACAAGATCGTGGGCCTCACCGTGGGCGCCGACGACTACGTCACCAAACCCTTCTCGCCGCGCGAGCTGGCTGCCCGGGTCCGCGCCATGCGCCGCCGGCCCCGCATCGCGCCGCAGCAGGAGCTGCGCGACTTCGGTCACCTGGTGGTCGACCCGGTCGCGCGCGAGGTCGTCGTCGACGGCGACCAGGTGGAGCTGACCAAGATCGAGTTCGACATCCTCGACCTGCTCTCCGGCAGCCCGCGCCGGACCTTCACCCGCGAGCAGCTGCTGGTGCAGGTATGGGGCGAGTGGTTCGGCGACGACCACGTGATCGAGGTGCACATGGGCAAGCTGCGCAAGAAGCTCGGCGAGTCCGCCTCGCAGCCGCGCCACATCCGCACGCTGCGCGGTGTCGGCTATCGCTTCGAGCCCGCCTGAGGCCGGGGCGTCCCGCCGTGCCGACCGGGGCCGAGACCCAGTACCGCCGGCTGGTCGAGCTCCAGCCGCTCGTGATGTACGTCGACACCCTCGGCCCCCTGCCGGTCGCCGAGTTCATCTCGCCCGGCGTGGAGGGGTGGCTCGGCCACCCGGCGGCGCGCTGGCGCGACGAGCCCGGGTTCTTCTTCGACACCGTGGTGCACCCCGACGACCGCGACCGCGTGTGGCAGGCGCACCTGCACGCGGAGCGGCACGGGTCCCCCTTCGACGAGCAGATGCGGGTGCGGCGCGCCGACGGTGGCCAGGTGTGGGTGCGCGCCGTCGACTCCGTCGTGCGCGAGGACGACGGGATCGCCCGGCGCGTCGGCTTCATGCTCGACGTCACCGCCGAGAAGACCGCGGAGCTCGAGCTGCGCGAGACCACGTCGCGGCTCACGGCACTCCTCGACCACATGCAGTCCGGCGTCCTGGTGGAGGACGCGGCCCGGCGCGTGGTGCTGGTGAACCAGACGCTGCTCGACGTCCTCGCCGCCGACGCGTCCCCGGCCGACCTCATGGGGATGCCGGCCGCGGCGGCGGTGGGGCAGGTGCTCTCGGCCACGACCGATCCCGCGCCCTTCCTGCGCCGCAAGGCGGACCTCGTCCACCGGCGGTGGCCGGCGTCGGACCAGTCGCTCCCCCTGGGGGACGGCCGCGTCCTGGAGTTCGACTTCCAGCCCCTCGACGCGGGCGGGAGCGACCTCGGCGCGCTGTGGATCTTCCGCGACGCGACCGACCGGGTGCAGTACCAGGAGGCGCTGGCGCGGGCCCGCGACGAGGCCATCGCCGCCTCCGACGCCAAGACCCAGTTCCTCGCCTCGATGAGCCACGAGATCCGCACGCCGATGCACGGGGTGCTCGCCACCCTGGAGCTGCTGCGCACGACGTCGCTGGACGCCGACCAGCGCGAGCTGCTCGACGTCGTCAGCTCGTCGGCCACCACGCTCGTGGCGATCATCAACGACATCCTCGACCTCCAGCGCGTGGAGGCCGGCCGGATCGACCTCGTCGAGGAGGCGTTCTCGCCGGCGGAGCTGGCCGCCGCCGTCGTCGACGTGGTGGCGCCCCAGGCGAGGTCCAAGGGGATCGAGACGCGCCTGGTGGTCGACCCCGCCGCTCCGGCGACCGTCGTCGGCGACCCGCTCCGGCTGCGTCAGGTGCTGGTGAACCTCGCGGGCAACGCCGTGAAGTTCACGACGACGGGCTCGGTCACGGTGAGCCTCTCGCTGGTCGAGCGCAGGTCCGGCGACGTCAAGCTCGAGTTCGAGGTGCGCGACACCGGCGTCGGCATCCCTCAGGACCGGCTCGCCGCGATCTTCGACCCCTTCGTGCAGGCGCGCAGCCGCAACGAGGGGACCGGGCTCGGTCTCGCGATCTCCGAGCGGCTCGTCGCCCTGATGGGCGGCCACATCCACGTCTCCAGCGCCGTGGGCGAGGGCTCGTCGTTCCGCTTCACGCTGCGCCTGCCCGAGACCTCGGACGCACGCCCGCTTCCGGCCGAGCCGGTCGACGACGACGCCGTGGCGCCGAGGGTGCTCGTCGCCGACGACAGCGAGGCCAGCCGCAACCTGCTGGTCCGCCAGCTCTCGCGCATCGGGGTCCCGGCGACGGCGGTGGAGGGCGGCGAGGAGGCCCTCGACCTGCTGGAGCGGCGACGGTCGATCGGGCTGGTCCTGCTCGACGCCGACATGCCCGGGCTGGACGGGCCCGGCACCGCGACCCGGATCCGCGCGCACGACGACCGGCGCGTGGCGACGGTGCCGGTGATCGCCGTCGTGGCCGGGGACGACCCGGCCGTGCTGGCCCGCTGCCGCGACAGCGGCATGGACGGGCACGTCGGCAAGCCGGTGGACCTCGGCGAGCTGCGCCGCGTCGTCGAGGCGATGCTCCAGGTGCCGACATGAGCGTGCCGGCCCCGCCGGGCGACCACGTCGCGCGGCTCGAGCGGCAGGCGGCGCGCGAGCGTACGGCCCGCCTCGAGGCGGAGCAGATCGCGGAGAACCAGCTGCGGCGGGCGTTCGAGCGATCGCGCGAGGTGGAGCTGCTCGCCGCCATCGCCGTCATCGTGAACGAGAGCGGCGACGCGCTCACGGCGCTCGGGTCGGCGTCGCGCGTGCTGCGGCGCCACTGCGACTTCGCCGTCGCCCACGTCCTCGTGCCGGACGAGGACGGCGCCTTCGTCACCTCCGACATCTGGGACGCCGACCCCGCCCAGCTCGACTTCCTCGACCGGGTCGTCACCGCGACGCTGGACGAGCGCTTCGTCCCCCCGCGCGGCCTGCCGGGCGAGGTGGCGGGTTCGCACCTCGCGCTGTGGCTGCCGAACCTCGCGCTGGCGGCGAACTACCCGCGCAACACCGTGATCGACGGTGGTTCCTCCTGGGCGTTCCCGGTGGTCACCGGGATCGAGGTCGTCGCGGTGATGGAGTTCGTGCATCCCGTGCCCCGAGCCGCCGACGAGCGGATGCTCCAGCTCGCCCCGTCGATCGGCACCCAGCTCGGCCGCGCGTTCGAGTGGCAGCGGCTCCGGGAGAGGCAGGACGCCGACCGACGCCGGCTCGAGGACGTGCTGGCCCAGCGCGACGACGAGATCGCGGCGCTGCGGCGAGGTGTGCGCGAGGCGGAGGACGTGCGCGCCGTCTACGCCGCGTTCCTGGCCCACGAGGCGAGGTCCGCGCTGGGCTCGGCCCGGGGACCGGGGCAGGACGACGGGCTGCTGGCCGGCGTCCTGGAGACCCTCGTGTCGGTCACCGACGGGACGGAGCGCCGGCTGCTGGGGGAGCGGACCCGGTGCGCGCCCGACGAGCTCGTGCGGGACGTCGCCCGACGGTGGGCCGGGGAGGGCGCGCATGTCGTCGCGGTGCCGGAGGCTCCCCCCGCGGCGGCCGTCTCCCTGCACCGGCCGAGCCTCGAGCGGATCCTCGACGAGCTGGTCGGCAACGCCGTCCGCCACTCGGGCAGCGCCGAGGTCGAGCTGCGCGCGGCGACCGGGCCGGCCGAGCTGACCATCGAGGTGCGCGACCGCGGGCGCGGCTACACCTGGCCAGGCAACGTGACCCGGCCGTCCGGCGGGAGCGGGCTGGCCCAGGCGGCGCGGCTCGCCAGCGCCCTCGGCGGGGAGCTGACGGTGGCAGCGGCCGACGACGGCGGCACCCGGGCGACGGTGCGCGTCGCGGCCAGGGCCGGCGGCCCGGCCGCCTGGACCGTCCGGAGCCAGCGGGTGCTGCTGGTGGACGACAACGAGATCAACCGAAGGCTCGCGGCGGCCATGCTGGGCCGCATCGGTCTGTCCGCCGACGTCGTGGACGGCGGTGCCTCGGCGCTCGAGGCGATGCGGGGCACGGCGTACGGCCTGGTGCTCATGGACGTCCAGATGCCCGACATGGACGGTCGCGAGGCCACGCGCGCGTGGCGTCTCACCACCGACGGCGCGACCGCCGCGGACGTGCCGATCGTGGCCGTCACCGCGCACGTGGGGCAGGCCGAGCGCGACCTGTGCCGGGACGCCGGCATGGTCGACTACCTGAGCAAGCCGTACGGCATCGACGCCCTCGCGGACGTGGCGCGGCGCTGGCTCGACCGCCACCCCGGTGCGGACCTGCCCCCCGCGGGGGATCAGCCGCCGGTCGCGGCGTCGACGTAGCGGCGCATGAGCGCGACCACGGTCGCGGTGGCCCGCTCGATCTCCCCCTGCAGACGCGCGTAGTCCTGGGCGCGGCCCTCCGCCGCGGCCTGCTGGAGCGCGCGGGTGAGCGCGCGGACCTCGACGGCCCCGAGCATCGCGGCGGGCGAGCCGAGCGCGTGCGCCGTCGACGCCACGGCCTCGGCGTCGCCGGACCGGACCGCCGAGGCGATGAGGTCCAGTCGCGCCGGGGCCTCGTCGACGAACGTGCGCACGACGTCGGCCACCAGGTCCCGGTCGCCGGTCTCCTCCTCGAGCGCGGCGAGCCGGTCGAGGTCGAGGCTGCCGGGCTCCGCGCCCCGCGGACCGGGGCCGGACCGGTCGTCGCCCGTGCCGTCGGACATCCCCATCGCCTCCCGGGCCCACCCTGCCAGAGGCACCGGCGCGGGCGGGATCGCGCGACCGGAGCCGTCAGGCCCGGCCGCTCCCGAGGGACTCGGCCATCTCGCGGGCGCGCCGGGAGAGCGGGCCGGGCGTCTGCAGGTAGTCGGCGTGCTCGTCGGAGACGGCGAGGCCGCGGGTGCCGCGGTGGTAGATGCCGTACTGCGCCGAGGCGTAGCGGAACAGGTTGAACGCCATCATGAACGTGTAGTCGGGGAACTCGGTGCGCCCCGTCGCCTCGAGGTAGCGGGCGACGAGCTCCTCCTCGGACGGGATGCCCAGCCGGGCGCCCTCGGCGGCGTCGAAGCACCCCTGCGGGTTCTCGGTGAGGTGGTAGCTGATGGTCAGCAGCGCCGCGTCCGCCAGCGGGTCGCCCAGGGTGGACATCTCCCAGTCGAGCAGCGCGACCACGCGCGGCTCCGTGGGATGCAGCACGAGGTTGCCGATCCGCAGGTCGCCGTGCACCACCCGGGTGGAGTCCTGCTCGGGCGCCAGCGCCGGGAGGTGCTCCACGAGCCAGCCCATGTCCGGGAAGGAACCGTCGGAGACGGCGTCGTACATCCGCGCCTGGAGCGCGATCTGCCGTTGCACGTAGGTGTGCGGCTTGCCGAAGCCCTCCAGCCCGAGCGGCTCCCAGTCGACGTTGTGCAGCGCCGCCGCGACGTCGACGAAGTCCAGGTAGACCGCCCGGCGCTCCTCGGGCGTCAGCCCCGGGAGCCGGCCGCTGTCGATGATGCGGCCCTCGACGAACTCCATCGTGTAGAACGACCCGCCGATCACGGACTCGTCGGCGCAGTAGTGGAAGACCTGCGGCACCGGGACGGGAGTGCCGGCGAGGGCTCCCATCACCCGGAACTCGCGGTCGACCGCGTGCGCCCACGGCCCGATCCCGACCGGCCGCATCCGCAGCACGCGGGGCCCCGCCTCGGTCTCGATGCGGTACGTCGGGTTCGACTGGCCGCCCTTGAGCTGGACCGCGGCGTGCACGGGAGGGTGCTCCGGGGCCGACTCGGCGAGGTGGGCGTTGAGGGCGCGCAGGTCGAGGGCCCGCCCCGGGAGCGTGGTCGAGGTCATCGTGGGCGCTCCCGAGGGGTGGGGGACGGCGGTGCGAGCGGCCGTCCTACTCCAACTGACAGAGTGTCTCGCGTCAAGGCCGTCGCGCTCCCGGTCGGCCCGCGCGGCACCGCCACCTACCATGAGCGGGTGCCCCTGGACGCCCGAGCGCTGCCCCGGCCCCGGACCGGGGCGGGGTCGGACGGACGCCCGCGTCGGGCCCTGGCCGCGCGATGACGGCCCCCACCACCGCGCGCCCCTCCTCGCCGGACCGGCCCGCGCCCGCGCGGGTGCCGCGCGCCTCGCGCCTGCTGGCCGGCTGGGCCGTCGTCGGCGTGCTGGCCACCGCCGTCGTGCTGTGGTCGGGCGACGGCCGGCCCGCGCCCGCACCGGCCGGCCTGCCGGACCCGGGGCTGCTCACCCTGTGGGCCCTGCCGCCCGTGCGCACCCTGGTGGACCTCGCCGGCATCCTCACCGTGGGCCTGCTCCTGGCCGGAGCGGTGCTCGTGCCCGCCCGCGCCGGGGAGCTGCGCGGCGAGCGCCTGCGCTGGACCCGCGCCGCGCGCTGGACGGCGCTGGCGTGGGCGGTGCTGGCGGCGGTCGAGATCGTGCTCTCGCTGTCCGACATCGTCGCGGCGCCGCTCTCGCAGGTGCTCGACCCCGCCCAGCTGTGGAGCTTCGCGACCGACATCGACGTCGGCAGGTCCCTGCTCGCGCAGGTGCTGCTCGCCCTCGTCGTCGCCGTGGCCGCCTCCGCGGTCCGCACCACCACGGGTGCCCTCGTCGCGACGCTGCTGGCCCTGCTCGGCGTCGTGCCGCCGGCCCTCACCAGCCACTCGGGGGCCTCGTCCGACCACACCATCGCGGTCTCCAGCCTCATCGTGCACGTGGTGTCGCTGAGCGTCTGGTGCGGCGGCATCGCCGCCCTGGTGCTGCTCGCGACCCGCGACCGGCGCCCACTGCCGGCCGCCGTCCCGCGCTTCAGCGTCCTCGCGCTCTGGTGCGCGGTGGCGGTCGGCGCCAGCGGCGTGGCCAGCGCGTGGATCCGGCTCTCCGGCCCCGGCGACCTGCTGGCGACGTCCTACGGGCGGATCGTGCTGCTCAAGGTGGCGCTGCTCGGCGTCATCTCGGGCTTCGGGCTCTGGCACCGCCGGCGGACGATCCCCCGCCTCGGGGACGACGGTGGCCGCGTGCTGTTCGCCCGGGTGGCCGCGGTCGAGGTGCTCGTGATGGCCGCGACGGTCGGCGTGGCCGTGGCCCTGTCCCGGACGCCGCCGCCCTACGACGACTCGCTGCCGCTCGACCAGATCACCGGGGCACGGCTGGTGCTCGGCTACGACCTCCCACCCGCGCCGGACGTCTCCGGGATGCTGTGGGGGTCGGCGCGCTTCGACGGCCTGTGGGTGGCGATGGCCCTGCTGCTCGCCGCGCTCTACGCCGCGGGTCTGCGCACGATGCACCGCTCGGGCGACCGCTGGCCGTGGGGTCGCACGGCGGCGTGGTACGTCGGCGTCGTCCTGCTGGTGCTCTCCACCTGCACCGGCCTGGCGACCTACAGCGAGAGCATGTTCAGCGCGCACATGGTGCAGCACATGCTCCTGAGCATGGTGGTGCCGATCTTCTTCGTCATGGGCGCCCCCATCACGCTGGCCCTGCGGACGCTGCCCCGTCGGCCCGACGAGGTGGGCCCGCGCGAGTGGCTCAACGCGGCCGTGCACTCACGCGTGGTCGGATTCCTCTCCCGCCCGCTCGTCGCCTCCGCGCTGTTCGTGGGCGGGTTCTACGTCCTGTACTTCACCGCGCTGTTCCCGCTGCTGATGAGCAGCCACTGGGGCCACACGGCGATGAACGTGCACTTCCTGCTGTCCGGCTCGCTGTTCTTCTGGGTGCTCGTGGGCATCGACCCGGGGCCGCGGCGTCCGCCCTACCTGGTGCGGCTGGGGATCCTGCTCGTCGTCATGCCGCTGCACTCGTTCTTCGAGGTCGCGCTCATGATGTCCTCGACGGTGATCGCGCCGGACTACTACGCATCGCTCCAGCGCCCGTACGCGACCGACCTGCTCGCCGACCAGCACCTCGGGGCGGCCATCGGCTGGGCCACCGGCGAGGTGCCCATGGTCATCGTGCTCATCGCGCTGTTCCTTCAGTGGATGCGCGCCGACGAGCGGGAGGCGCGCCGTACCGACCGCGCCCAGGAGCGCGCGGCGTCGACCGGCAAGGGCACGGACGAGCTCGCCGACTACAACGCCTACCTCGCCTCGCTCGACCGCCGCGGTCCGCAGCCCTGAGCCGGCGAGCGGCCCGGCCCGGTCAGTCGGAGTCGAGCACCCAGATCCACATCAGCGAGAAGAACGCCAGGATCACGAAGATCGCCGCGATGTGGACGCCGAAGGACACCTGGGCCATCGCGGCGAAGACCGCCGAGAAGAGGGCCACGATCAGCAGCGCGACGACCGTGGCCGTCACCGAGTGCGAGGTGTGGGCGTCGTGGTCGGCGTGGGGTCCGGTCATGGCGAGAAGGCTAGCGCCGGCCCGGGCCGCAGGCTGCGCAGGGAGTCAGGTGGCGGCCCGGGGCGGGGGCGCCGTCGGGGCCGTGGCGCCGCGCTGGTCGATCACCTTGCCCACCACCCAGGCGGTGGCGGCCGCGAGGACCGCGGCCGGCTGCGCCGCGAGAGCCGCGGCTCCCGAGATGAGGATCGCGAACACGAGCGAGGCGAAGATCAGCCGCGTGAACGCGGCCATGCCGCAGGCGGTGCCGATCGCCAGCGCCGCAGTGGTGGACATGCCGAACGGGGTGCCGATGAGCACGGCGGTGCCCACCCCGATGAAGATCGCGGGGAACACCGGGCCGCCGCGGAACCCGGCGCCGAGGCAGATCGCGTAGCCGAGCAGCTTGGCCAGGACGGTGACCAGCAGCACCCACTGGCTGGAGGACCCGTCGACCAGGGCCGGTAGCGAGAACTGGCCGCTGAACAGCACGTTCTGGCTGTCGCCCCCGAGCCCCTGCGTCGCGAGGGCGAGCAGCCCCACGGCCAGCCCGCCGGCCAGCAGCACCGGGCCGGCGCCGAAGCGCCCGCGCGAGGACCGCACGACGTGCCCGAGCCGGCGCACCACCTGCACCAGGATCGACACCACGAGGCCGATCACGACGGCGAGGAACAGGTCGGCGATGCGGGTGGTCGGGTAGGGCGCGAGGTCGGGCACCGTGAGGCTGCCGGTGGGCACGCCGCCCCAGTCGCCGATGCCGGTGATGAGCACGTAGCCCACGGCCGCCGACACCAGTCCGGGGAGCATCACGGGGATCACCGACGCGCCGAGCGCCACGCCCGCCTCGAGCAGGAGCACACCGGCCACCACGGGTCCGCCGAACAGGGCGGACACGGCCGAGAAGACCCCCGCGGTCGAGATCACCTGGTCGCCCGGGGCGGAGACCTTCCACCAGCGCACGGCGAGCATGCCGACGACGGAGCCCAGCGCGATGAGCGGGGCCTCCGGGCCGAGGACGGCGCCGAAGGCCAGGGATGCGACGGCGGCGAGGATCACGCTGGGGGCGTAGGAGACCGGGGTCGGCTTCACGCTGATGCCGTCGAGCGGCTCGTGGCCGCCGTCGCCGGGCAGCAGCGTCCGAGCCGCCCACACCATCAGCGCCCCGGCCACCGGGAGGCCGACCACCATCCACGCCGGGGGCGCGCTGAGACCCAGGGCCTGCGGCCACGACGTCCAGAGCAGGTGCTCGAGCACGTGCACCACGGCCAGGAACCCGACCGCGACGAGGGCCGCGGGGACGCCGACGACGGCACCGATCATCACCAGGCGCAGGAACGCCGGACCACCCAGGGAGGGCGCCGCGGCCTCGGCCGGGGTCTGGGTCATGACTCACGCTCCTCGGGCACGGGTCGGCCGGAGCGGGCCGGCGGCCAGGCCACCATGCGCGCGGCGAGGTCGGCGAGCTCGGCCGCGGGGTCGTCCGTGAGGCCGGTGTGCACCGGGGAGGGCTGCACGACGGTGCTGCGCGGCGCGACGAGCCAGCGGAACCGCTCCCCGGGCGAGCGCCGCCCGTTCTCGCCGGCCTCGGGCGACCCGGCGCACACCGCGAGCACGCTCTCGAGGCCCATGCGCACGGCGGCCACGTCGAGGTCGGGGTCGAGCGCCAGGGCCCGGGAGAGGTCGTCGGAGACCGAGGCGGCGAGGAAGTCCAGCGCCCGGCAGTAGACGACGACGCCGACGTTCACCGACTCGCAGCGCTCCACCCGCGGTACGAGGCGCAGCACGGCCCACTCATACGCGTGCGGCACGGGCCACCTCCACGGCGTCGAGCCAGGCCTCGGGCGCCGCCGCCCGGGCCGCGAGCACCTCGGCGTAGGCCGCGCGCACGTCGTCGGCCGAGCCGAACCCGGGCTCGTCCTCGAGCCAGAGGTCCGGCACGAGGGCGAGCACCTCGTCGAGCTCGGGCGCCACGCGCGGCCCGAGCCGCTCGGCCGCCTCGGGGAGCGACGACGCGACGGGCAGCAGCACGTGGTCGCCCGGGTGGGGGTAGGCCTTGGCCGCCGCGGTGGCCCGGTGCGCCCAGTCGTGGTGGAAGTACAGTGCGGCGCCGTGGTCGATGAGCCAGGGACGGCCGTGCCAGCGCAGCAGGTTCGGGTTGCGCCACGACCGGTCGACGTTGAGCACCAGCGCGTCGAACCACACGACCTGCGCGGCCAGCTCCGGGTCGACGCCCTCGGGCCGCTCGATGCCCACGGAGCCGGGCAGGAAGTCCATCCCGAGGTTGAGCCCGGGGCTCGCACGGAGGAGGTCCTGAACCTCCTCGTCGGGCTCGGCGCTCGCGAGCGCCGGGTCGAGGTCGACCAGCACCAGCTCGGGCACCGGCAGGCCCAGCCGGCGGCCGAGCTCCCCCACCACCACCTCGGCCACGAGGGCCTTGCGGCCCTGGCCCGCGCCGCGGAACTTGAGCACGTAGGTGCCGAGGTCGTCGGCCTCGACGATGCCCGGCAGCGACCCGCCCTCGCGCAGCGGCAGGACGTAGCGCGTCGCGCGCACCTCCCGCAGCCCGCTCGCCATGCGCCGAACCGTAGCGGCCCGGCGACCGGCCACGCCCGCGCTCCCGGCGGGGCGCCGCCGGCCCGTCGGGCAGCCGCGCCGGCGGCGCCCCTCCGTGCAGGCCCCGGCCGTTCACCGCTCGTTCACCCGGGCGAGACCCGGGCGCCGGGCCGCGGAATACGCGGTCGAGCACTGTCGGTTGTCCCCGGCACACTGGCGGACGCCGGTCGCGGGCACCTGCCCCGGCCGCGCCCGCACCGCAGCAGTCCCGCACCACAGCAGCCCCGCACGACAGCAGCCCGGCACCACATCAGCCCAGCCCCCGCACGAGCGTCCTCGCACGGTCGTGGGCCGACCCCCCGGCGCAGACCCCCGCGCCCCCCGTCCGACGCCGACGCGATGGAGACACGCATGCCCCCCACGCCCGAGACCCCCGACACCCGCACCGACGCACCCGAGGTCGTGGACGACCACGCCGGCTGGGAGCTGTCCGAGGCCGGAGTGCCGCTCGACCCGCAGCGCTGGCGCGCGCTGTTCGTGATCGCCATGGCCCAGCTGATGATCATCCTGGACGCCTCGATCGTGAACCTGGCCCTGCCCCGCGCCAAGGCCGACCTCGGCATCGCCGACGCCGACCAGCAGTGGGTGGTCACCGGCTACGCCCTGGCCTTCGGCGGCCTCCTGCTGCTCGGCGGGCGCATCGCCGACTTCATCGGCCGCAAGCGCGCGTTCATCATCGGGCTGATCGGCTTCGCGACCGCCTCGGCGATCGGCGGCGCCGCCCCGACGGCCGTGGCGCTGTTCGCGGCCCGCGGCCTGCAGGGCGCGTTCGCGGCGCTCCTCGCGCCCGCGGCGCTCTCGCTGATCACCGTCACCTTCCACGTGCCCAAGGAGCGCGCCCGGGCCTTCGGCGTCTACGGCGCGATCTCCGGCGGCGGCGCCGCCATCGGCCTGCTGCTCGGCGGCGTCCTCACCGAGTACCTCTCGTGGCGCTGGTGCCTGCTGGTCAACGTGCCGATCGCGATCCTCGCCGTCGCCCTGGCCGTCCCGTTCGTGCGCGAGAGCCGGGCCGGCGGCAGCGGCTCCTACGACGTGCTGGGCGCCATCACCGTCTCGGTGGGCCTCGTCTCGCTGGTCTACGGGTTCACCAAGGCCGCACCGCACTCGTTCCAGGAGTCCTCGCACTGGACCGAGCCGGCCACGCTGGTCTGGTTCGGCCTCGCGGCCGTGCTCCTCGTCGCCTTCTTCGTGATCGAGAACCGGGTGGCCAACCCGCTGCTCCCCATGCGCGTGCTGCTCGACCGCAACCGCGGGGCGGCCTACCTCGTGTCGCTCATCGTCGGCATCGGGATGTTCGCGATGTTCCTCTTCCTCGGGCTCTACCTCCAGGTGGTGCTCGGCTACTCGCCGGTGACGGCGGGCTTCGCGTTCCTGCCCTTCAGCGTCGGCATCATCATCGGCGCCGGGATCGCCTCGCAGCTGCTGCCGCGGGTGGGGCCCAAGCCGCTCATCGTCCCCGGGCTGCTCGCCGCCGCGGCCGGCCTGTTCTGGCTCTCGCGCCTGGAGTACGACTCGTCGTACTTCGCCCACGTGCTGCCGCCCATGCTGGTGATGAGCCTCGGGATGGCCTTCATCTTCATCCCGGTCTCCACCGCGGCGCTGCACGGCATCGACCGCGCCGACGCCGGTATCGGGTCGGCCATGCTCAACACGAGCCAGCAGATCGGCGGCGCGGTCGGCACCGGCCTGCTCAACACCGTGGCGGTCGCGGCCACGACGGCCTACATCGCAGCCAACGGGATCGGTGCCGCCGGCATCAACCCCGCGCTCACGGCGGGCTACTCGCGGGCCTTCCTCGTGGGCTCGGGCTTCCTCGTCACCGCCGCGATCGTGGCCTTCGTGATGTTCACCGTCGGGCGCGACGCGGTGAACGAGGACGACGAGGTGGCCTCCGTCCCGGTCGGCTGACGCCGGCCGGGACCGGCCCCTGCGTGGCCCTGCTCAGGCGACGCCGCGGGGCCGCAGCTGCACGCTCACCCGCGGACCCACGGCCCGGGCGGTCTTGGGCACCGCGTGCTCCCAGGTGCGCTGGCACGAGCCGCCCATGACCACCAGGTCGCCGTGGCCGAGGCGGAAGGCCGTGCTCGCACCTCCGGCGCGCGGGCGCAGCAGCAGCGAGCGCGGCGAGCCGAACGACACGATGGCCACCAGCGTGTCCTCGTGGGCGGACCGCCCGATCGTGTCGCCGTGCCAGGCCACGGAGTCGCGCCCGTCGCGGTAGAGGCAGCAGCCGGCCGTGACGAAGGGCTCGCCGAGCTCGGGGCGGTAGTGGCGCGAGAGCGCCTCCCGCGCCTCCTCGAGCAGCGGGTGGGGCAGCGCGACGCCCTCGTCGTACCAGGCGACGAGCCGCGGGACGTCGACCACGCGCTCGTACATCCGGCGGCGCTCGTGGCGCCACGGCACGGTGTGCAGGAGCGTCTCGAGGACGGCGTCGGACCCGGCGACCCAGCCCGGCAGGTGGTCGACCCAGGCGCCATGGGCGAGCGGGGTGCGCCGCACCCGGCCGGCGAGCGGGCCCAGGAGCGGCGCGTCCTGCTGGTCGAGCAGCGAGGCCTGGACCGCGAGCGCCATGGGGCGACGCTAGCACGGAGTCGTACACGTGTTCGTCTGACCGTCCGCGCGTGTCCCCGGCCCCCGGCCGGTCGCGCGGGCCAGACTGGCCGGCGTGACCATGACGCTCGCGGTCGACTGCGGCGGCACCGGGATCAAGGCCTCGGTGCTCGACCCCGCCGGCACGCTGCACGCCCGGCCGGTGCGCGTGCCCACGCCGTACCCGCTGCCGGTCGCCCGCTTCCTCGACACCCTGGCCGAGCTGGCCGAGCGCCTGCCGCGGGCGGACCGCGCCACCGTGGGGGTGCCGGGGATGATCCGCCACGGCGTCGTGATCACCACGCCGCACTACGTGACCGAGAGCGGACCGCGCTCGCGGCCCGTGGCGCGCCTGGTGGAGGAGTGGTCCGGGTTCGACGTGCGGGCCGCGCTCGAGCAGCGGCTCGCCGTCCCCACGCTCGTGCTCAACGACGCGGAGGTGCACGGCGCCGGGGTGGTCACCGGGGCCGGGCTCGAGCTCGTGCTCACGCTCGGCACCGGCCTGGGCTGCGCCCTCTTCGACGGCGGGCGCCTGGCGCCCCACCTCGAGCTCTCCCAGGCGCCGGTGCGCTGGGGGCTGTCCTACGACACCTACATCGGCGACAAGGAGCGCCGCCGCCTCGGGCCGGCGTTCTGGTCGCGCCGGGTCCGTCGCGTGGTGGACGCGCTGCGCCCGGTCTTCGTGTGGGACCGGCTCTACATCGGCGGCGGCAACGCGCGCGTGATCCGGCCCGAGGTGGTGGCCGAGCTGGGCGACGACGTCGTCATCGTGCCCAACACCGCGGGGATCGTCGGCGGCGTGCGGGCCTGGGAGCTCGGGCACGGTCCGGGCCGCGACTGAGCCCCTGCCGCGCGACCGGCTAGGTTCTCCCGTGCCGCAGGGGCCAGGACACGGAGGAGGCCGGCGTGGTCGACGTACGCCCGTTCCGCGCGCTGCGCCCGGCGCCGGGGCTCGAGGCCCGCGTGCTGTGCCCCCCGTACGACGTGGTCGACACGGCCGAGGCCCGTGCCTGGGCCGACGGCGACCCGGACTCGTTCTTCCGCGTCACCCGTCCCGAGATCGAGCTGCCCGACGACGCCGACCCGCATGCCGACGACGTCTACGCGCTGGGGCGGCGCCACCTCGACGAGCTGGTGGCTCGCGGCGTCCTGGAGCGCGACACCGGCCCGACCTACTCGGTCTACCGCCTGCGCATGGGCGAGGTCGTCCAGACCGGGGTCGTCGCGGCGGTCTCGGTGGAGGACTACGACGCGGGCCGCGTGCGGATCCACGAGCACACCCGCCCGGACAAGGAGCTCGACCGGGTCCGCCACGTCGACGCGCTCGACGCGCAGGACGAGCCGGTGTTCCTGGTGGGCCGGCGGTCCTCCGACGTCGCGGAGATCGTCGCGCGGGTGACCGGGCGCGAGCCGCGCACCGACGTCGAGACCCGCGACGGCGTCCGGCACACGCTGTGGGTGGTCGACGACCCCGCCGAGGTGGCGGCCCTGCACCGGGCGCTCGGCGGAGTAGGCGACCTCTACGTGGCCGACGGCCACCACCGCAGCGCCGCGGCGTCGCGGGTGCACGCCCTGCGCGCGGGCCGGCCGGGGGAGCACGACGCGTTCCTCGCGGTGGTGTTCCCGCTCGACGACGTCCACGTGATGGCCTACAACCGCGTCGTGCGCGACCTCGGCGGGCGCACACCGGAGCAGTTCCTGGCCGCGCTGGCCGAGGTGGTCGACGTCGAGCCGGCCCCCGGCGCGGTGTCCCCGGCGTCGCGGCACGAGCTCGGCGTGCACCTCGACGGCCGCTGGTACCTGGCACGCGCGCGCGACGTCGCGGAGGACGACGTCCTCGCCCGGCTCGACGTCTCGGTGCTCCAGGACCGCGTGCTGGCCCCGCTGCTGGGCATCGCCGACCCGCGCACCGACACCCGCATCGCGTTCGTGGGCGGGATCCGGGGCTCCGCGGAGATCGAGCGGCTGGTGGCCGAGGGTGCGGCCGTGGGCTTCACGCTCCACCCGACGTCGATCGAGGAGCTGGTCGCGGTGGCCGACGCCGGGCACGTGATGCCGCCCAAGTCCACGTGGTTCGAGCCCAAGCTGGCCAGCGGGCTCGTGGTGCACCCGCTCGACGGCGACGGCTGAGCGGCCGACCGCCGCGCGGCCCGCGCCGTCGTGCTTCTTCCGCCACGGGCCCCGGCTCGACAGGATGGAGGCCCGACGGCGAGGAGGCGGACGTGAGCGGACGGCGGGCCCACCTGGTGGGGAGCCTGCCGGGGGACTCGGCGCGCGAGGCGATGACCACGGCCCTGGAGAAGCTCGGGCCGCACGTCGTGAGCCTCCCCGACGGCGAGACCGGGCCCCGGCGCAACTGGATCATCCACATCATCGGGTCGCTGCGCGCGCACCCGGACCTCGAGCTGGTGCGCAACGGCACGTGGTCGGACTACGACGACATCCCGCGGTTCAAGGTGCGCAAGGGCCACCGGCTCTACGGGGCCTCGCTCGACTTCGGCCACGTCGCCGCCGTCACCGCCAGCCTCCCGGTCTTCGACGAGGTGACCGCCGAGCTCGGCCGCGACGACGTCGTGTTCCAGGTCGGCACGCCGGGCGACACCGACATGGCCCTGTTCACGCTCGGACCGGTCGCCGGGCTGCGCCAGCGGCGCGCGTTCACGGAGGCGACGCTCCACGAGGTCCGCGCCGTGCAGCGGATCACCGGCGGCAAGGCGGTGTTCCAGATCGAGGTGCCGGCCGAGCTGGTGCTGGTGGCCCAGGCTCCGGGCCCGGCGCAGGCGGCCCTCGCGCGGGTGCTCGGCGGGCGCATCGCGGCGCTGGCCGGGGGCGCCGCCCCCGGCACGAGGTTCGGCGTCCACCTGTGCCTGGGCGACATGAACCACAAGGCGCTCGGTCGGATGGGCGACGCCGGACCGCTCGTGCAGCTGGCCAACGCGGTCGCGAGGGCGTGGCCGGCCGGGCGGCCGCTGGAGTTCGTCCACGCCCCCTTCGCCGCGGCGGACGACCCCCCGCCGCTCGACCCCGCGTTCTACGCGCCGCTGTCCGGGCTGCGGCTCGGGCCCTCGACCCGGTTCGTCGCCGGGATCGCGCACGAGGGGCAGTCGCTGGCCGAGCAGCTGCGGCTGCGCACGGTGGTGGAGGACACCGTCGGGTCGCGGGTGGACATCTCGACCTCGTGCGGCCTCGGCCGCCGCGAGCGCGGCGCGGCCCTCGCCGCCCTCGACCGGATCGGCGACCTCTGCGCGGACTGACCGCGCGGCGGGCCGGTCAGCCCAGCAGCGACCGGGCCGCGTCGGCGTGGAAGTGCGCCGAGAGCGCGACGTCGTCGACGTGCACGCGCTCGTCGGCGTTGTGGTAGCCGGCCTCGAGCACCTCGGTGGGCGTCGTCCGGAAGGGGCTGAACCCGTAGGCGACAGTCCCGAACGCCCGGCGCAGGTAGACGGAGTCGGTGAAGCCCGAGCACAGGGTGGGGAACGGCTCGGCCCCCACGTGCTCGGCGCTCCAGCGGCGCACGACGTCCCACAGCGGCCCCTCGGGCGCGGACGCGTTGCCGTGCACCGCGGGCTCCGCCAGCGAGAGCTCGTAGGCGAGGTCGTCGCCGAGCCGGGCGCGCACGGCGGCGAGCACCTCGTCCTCGGTGGTGCCCGGCAGGATCCGGCAGTCGAGCTCCACCGCGGCGCGGGCCGGCATCACGTTGCGCGCCGCCGACCCGTGCAGCACGGTCGGCGCCATCGTCGTGCCGGCGACCGCCGGGAGGCTGTCGGCGAGCGTGGGGTGCAGCGCGCCGGCCCGGCGGAGCGCCTCGGCCAGGCCGAGCCGGTCCACGGCACCGGGGCCGAGCAGGGCGTCGAGCATCGCCCGGACGGCGGGGTGGTCGGCCGGCTGCGCCTCGCCCCGCCCGATCCGCACGAGCAGCTGCGCGAGGAGGGGGACGGCGTTGTCGCCGAGGGTGGGGGTGGAGGCGTGGCCGGCCTCGCCCAGCGCCTCGACCCGCACCGGGCAGGTGCCCTTCTCGCCCACGGACACCTCGACGAGGTGGCGGCCGTCGGCCAGCGAGAAGCGCATGCCCCCGCCCTCGTTGAGCGCGTAGTCGGCGGCGATGTCGGGGCGCTCGTCCACGAGCCAGTTCATGCCGACGGCGGCTGCGCCGTCCTCCTCGTCGGCCACCACCACGAGCAGCAGGTCGCCTCGGCCGCGCCACCCCGAGCGGGCCAGCGAGCGCAGGGCGGCGGCCCGGGCCGTCACCTCGCCCTTCATGTCGACCGCGCCGCGCCCCCAGAGGTAGCCGGCGTCGTCGACCACGGCGGCGAACGGCGGGTGGGTCCAGTCGCGCGGGTCGGCCGGCACGACGTCGCTGTGCCCCACGAACGCCAGGGACGGGCCCCCGCCGGTGCCGCGCAGGCGCGCCACGAGGTTGGCCCGGCGCGGGTCGCGGGCCACCAGCTCCACCTCGACGCCGTCGCCCTCGAGGTAGGCGGCGAGCACCTCGGCCACCGCGGTCTCGTTCCCGTTCGTGGAGTCGACCCGGATGAGGTCGACGGCCAGGGCGACCGCCTCCTCGCCCCGCCGCCCGGCGTCGGGGTCGGTCTCGGGGGCCGGATCGGGGGAGGCCGGCTGCCCGGCGTGCGTGCCTGCGGTCACCGGAGCACCGTAGCGACGGGCCGCCGCACGCGGGCCGCGGCGCCCCGGGGAGGCTCCCCGGAGCCTGCCGGGGCCTGTGGCCCATGTCACCCGGAACCCCGCGGACCGGGGGGAGCGGCCGGGAGGGTGCAGTGGCACACTCAGCAATCGTCAACGGGACCGACACAGGACGGGCGGGCGCTGTATGGCCACCACCGGCATCGAGGCACCAGGCCGCGCGCAGATCAGCGCCAAGACCCTGCGCACGGACCGCTGGTGGGTCCAGCCGCTGGTCACCTTCCTCGCGCTCACGGCGTTCGTCGTCTACTCCGCCTGGCGCGTCTTCAGCAACAAGTACTACTTCTACGAGCCGTACATCTCCGTGTACTACTCGCCCTGCCTGTCGACCAACTGCGTGCCCGACGCCGGCTTCGCCAACACGCCCATCTCCTTCTGGAAGATGTCGCCCGCGCTGCTCACCGCGTGGATCCCGCTGGCCTTCCGCTTCACCTGCTACTACTACCGCAAGGCCTACTACCGCTCGTTCTGGCTCTCGCCGCCGGCCTGCGCCGTGGCCGAGCCGCACGGCGGGTACTCGGGCGAGCGCCGGCTGCCGCTGATCCTCAACAACGTGCACCGGTACGCCTTCTACCTCGGCCTGGTGCTCAACGTCATCCTCACGTGGGACGCGATCCTCGCCTTCCGCGACCACGAGGGGAACTGGGGCCACGTCGGCGTCGGCACGCTGATCCTCACCGTGAACGCCGCCTGCCTGTGGCTCTACAGCCTGTCGTGCCACTCCTGCCGCAACGCGGTGGGCGGCCGGATCACCCACTTCTCCCGCCACCCGGTGCGCTACCAGATGTGGACCCTGATCTCGAAGCTGAACTCGCGGCACATGCTGTGGGCCTGGGTGTCGCTCTGCACGGTCGTGCTGGCCGACTTCTGGGTCTACCTGCTGGCCTCCGGCACCATCACCGGTTCCTGGGTCTGACCGACCCGCTCGTCTCGCCGAAAGGGCACCCATGACCGACCTCGAGCGGCACTCCTACGACGTCGTGGTGATCGGCGCCGGCGGCGCCGGCCTCCGCGCCGCGATCGAGGCGCGCAGCCAGGGCAAGAAGACGGCGATCATCTGCAAGTCGCTGTTCGGCAAGGCGCACACGGTCATGGCCGAGGGCGGCATCGCCGCGGCGATGGGCAACGTCAACGACCACGACAACTGGATGGTCCACTTCCGCGACACCATGCGCGGCGGCAAGTTCCTCAACTCCTGGCGGATGGCCGAGCTGCACGCCAAGGAGGCGCCCTCGCGGGTGTGGGAGCTCGAGACCTACGGCGCGCTGTTCGACCGCACGCCCGAGGGCAAGATCAGCCAGCGCAACTTCGGCGGTCACGAGTACCCGCGCCTCGCCCACGTGGGCGACCGGTCCGGCCTCGAGCTCATCCGCACCCTGCAGCAGAAGATCGTGTCGCTCCAGCAGGAGGACTTCCGCGAGACCGGCGACTACGAGTCGATGATCAAGGTCTTCGCCGAGGTCACGATCACCCGCCTGCTCGTCAACGACGGCCGCATGGCCGGCGCGTTCGGCTACTACCGCGAGACCGGCGACCTGGTGGCCTTCGAGGCGCCCGCCGTCGTCCTCGCCACCGGCGGCATCGGCAAGACCTTCAAGGTCACCAGCGGCTCGTGGGAGTACACCGGCGACGGCCACGCGCTGGCGATGCGCGCCGGCGCGACCGCCCTCAACATGGAGTTCATCCAGTTCCACCCCACCGGCATGGTCTGGCCGCCGTCGGTCAAGGGGATCCTGGTGACGGAGTCGGTCCGCGGCGACGGCGGCATCCTCACCAACTCCGAGGGCAAGCGGTTCATGTTCGACTACATCCCGGACGTGTTCAAGGCGCAGTACGCCACCACGCCCGAGGAGGGCGACCGCTGGTACACCGACCCGGACAACAACAAGCGCCCGCCGGAGCTGCTGCCCCGCGACGAGGTCGCCCGCGCGATCAACGCGGAGGTCAAGGCCGGGCGCGGCACGCCGCACGGCGGCGTCTACCTCGACGTCTCCACCCGCCTGCCGGCCGAAACGATCCGCAAGAAGCTCCCGTCGATGTGGCACCAGTTCAAGGAGCTGGCCGACGTCGACATCACCAAGGAGCCGATGGAGGTCGGCCCCACCTGCCACTACGTGATGGGCGGCGTCGAGGTCGACCCGGACACCGAGGAGACCCGGCTGCCCGGCCTGTTCGCGGCCGGCGAGGTGTCCGGCGGCATGCACGGGTCGAACCGCCTCGGCGGCAACTCGCTGTCCGACCTGCTGGTGTTCGGCCGCCGTGCCGGGCTCGGCGCCGCGATGTACGTCGACGCCCTCACCGGCGGCGCGCCGGCGGTCACCGACGAGATGCTGGCCGACGCCGAGGCCGAGGCGCTCGCGCCCTTCGCGGTCGAGGGCGGGGAGAACCCCTACACGATCCACGCCGAGCTCCAGCAGACCATGAACGACCTGGTCGGCATCATCCGCACCGAGGCGGAGATGACCCAGGCGCTCGAGCGGCTCCAGGAGTTCAAGACCCGCGTGGCGCGGGCCGGGGTCACCGGCGGCCGGGCCTACAACCCCGGCTGGCACCTGTGCCTCGACCTGCGCAACATGCTGCTGGTGGCCGAGGCGGTGGCGCGGTCGGCGATCGAGCGCACCGAGAGCAGGGGCGGGCACACCCGCGACGACTACCCGGCGATGAGCGCCGAGTGGCGCCAGATCAACATCGTCTGCGAGGCCACGGACGACGGCGTCGCCATCCGGCGCCAGCCGATCCCGCCGATGCGCGAGGACCTGCTCGCGCTGTTCGACGTCGACGAGCTGAAGAAGTACATGACCGAGGACGAGCTCCCGAAGGTGGCGCACTGATGGGTTACACGGCCAAGCTCCGGGTCTGGCGCGGCGACGACGAGGGCGGCGCGCTGCACGACTTCAGCGTGGAGGTCAACGAGGGCGAGGTCGTGCTCGACATCGTCCACCGGCTCCAGGCGACGCAGGCGCCCGACCTCGCCGTGCGGTGGAACTGCAAGGCCGGCAAGTGCGGCTCGTGCAGCGCCGAGGTCAACGGCCGGCCGCGGCTCATGTGCATGACGCGCATGAACACGTTCGCCGAGGACGAGACCATCACCATCACGCCGATGCGGACCTTCCCGGTGATCCGCGACCTCGTGACCGACGTCTCGTACAACTACGCGAAGGCCCGCATGGTGCCCTCGTTCGCGCCTCCGGCGGACCTCGAGCCCGGCGACTACCGCATGGCCCAGGTGGACGTCGAGCGCTCGCAGGAGTTCCGCAAGTGCATCGAGTGCTTCCTGTGCAACAACACCTGCCACGCGGTGCGCGACCACGAGGACAACAAGTCCACCTTCTCCGGCCCGCGCTTCCTCATGCGCATCGCCGAGCTGGACATGCACCCGCTCGACACCGTCGACCGGCGTGACGTCGCCGTCGAGGACCACGGCATCGGCTACTGCAACATCACGAAGTGCTGCACCGAGGTGTGCCCCGAGCACATCCACATCACCGACAACGCCCTGATCCCGCTCAAGGAGCGGATCGCGGACAAGAAGTACGACCCGCTGTTCTCGGTCGCGTCGCTGTTCCGGCGCGGCAAGGCCAAGCGCGGCGAGGCGCCGACGACGCCCCAGGGCTGAGACGCTCCGCACAAACAGGACGGACCCTTCGGGGTCCGTCCTGTTTTCGTCTCCATGAGCGCCGGCGCCGCGGTGGTGGCGTCAGCGGCACCTACCCTGGACGGACGCGACGGACAGGCTCGGGAAGGGGAGACATGGCCCACGGGGGGACGGTGCGCGCCGCTGCGCTGCTGCTGCTGGCAGGGGGCCTCGCGGCCTGCTCGGGCGGCCAGGACGCCGCGGGGCCGGGAGAGGCCGGTCCCAGCGGCTCGGCGGGGGCGACGTCGTCCGGCCCGCCCTCGGAGTCGTCGTCGGGAGCCTCGCCGAGCTCGTCCGGCGGCTCCACGAGCGCGGGCGGACCCACCTCGGGGTCGTCGTCGTCCGGCCCGAGCGGCTCCGGGACGGCGTCGGGCAGCGCGTCGCCGGGCGGACCCACGAGCAGCCCGCCCGTGAAGGTGACGACCGGCACCGTGCGGCTGACCGTGCGGCTGGAGGACGACGCCCGCTGCGCAGGGGCGCGCATCGGCGTCCACAACACGACCGTCACCCCCATCTTCGGGCGGTACGCCGTCGCCGACTCCACGGGCAGCGCGACGTTCACGGTGCCCGGGCGCAAGACCCGCGGCCTGGCGATCGACGTCACCTGCAAGACCTGGCCCTTCATCGACGCCGTGCCCGTCGTGGTGCTGCAGTACAAGGGCGACGCCCCCGGCGGCTCGGCCGCGACCCGCGGCGGCCACCCCACCGACAACTACGCGTCCTACTGCTGGGCCGGCGCCACCAGCCGGACGGCCACCATCCGCGTCACGGGCTGGGTGAAGCCCGAGACGAACGGCAAGCCGTTCTCCGGCAACGTCATCCTCTGGGCCGACCCCACCGTGGCCACGGCCGCCCTCTCGGCGACGGGGGAGCGCTGGAACTTGACCTTCGACGGCGGCATGGCTCACCAGGACCTGCCCTACTGCTGACGCCGCGGACGTCCGGCGCTCAGCGGCGCCCCACCAGCGAGAGCACCTGCTCCGCCGCTCGGACCCCGCTGCGCAGCGCGCCCTCCATGAGGCCGCCCCACTCGCCCGCGGTGTGCTCGCCGGCCAGCACGAGGCGCCCGACCGGCTCGGTGAGGCTCGCGTCGTCGGCGGGCAGCCGGGCGCGTCCGTCGGCGGAGTAGGCGCCGCCGGCCCACGCGTCGTCGTGCCACGTCGTGACGAGGGCCGGGCCCACGAGCTCGAGGTCCGGGCGCAGGCGCGCCAGCGCGTCGCGCCAGCCGGAGCCGCGCGGTGCGTCCCCGTCGAGGTCGAGCAGCGACTGCACGGCCTGCGGCGAGCCGGCGAAGGAGTTGAGCACGGCGGGAGCCGCCGGCCCGCCGTCGAGCGCCGTCCAGCACCAGAACCGGCCCGGAACGCCGAGGACGGCGCTGGTGGCCGGGGAGTCGGCCAGCGCGACGTGCGCCTTGGCCGCGACCCCCATGGGCATCCGCACCAGGGCCTCGCGGAGGTCGAACGGCAGCGGGGGCACGACGTCGAGCTCCCGCAGCGCGGGCAGCGGCACCGTGAGCACGCACGCGTCGGCCGCCTCGAGGCCCGACGTCGACGTGACCAGCACGCCGCGCGGGGAGTGCTCGACCCGGCGGACGGCGACGCCGGTGCGCACCCGGTCGCCGAGCCGGTCCGCCATCCGCAGGGCCAGGCCCTGGTTGCCGCCCTGCACCCGGTGGCTGGGCGCCGCGGAGAACGACGCCACGTGCTCGACGACGCGGGCGGCGAGGTCGTCGGCCGGCCACGCGCACGAGACCTCGATCCGCGACCGCACGGCGTCGGCGAGGTGGGGCGGGAGGTCCAGCGCCCGCAGCAGGTCGCCGGCACTGGCCGAGTCCGCCGCGGTGGCGGCGAGGGCGGCCAGCGCGGCGCCGGCGTCGGCCATCTCGGCCACGGTGACCCGCGGGTCGTCCTCGCGGCCCGGCCAGCGCGGCTCGCGGACGTAGTAGCTCATGCCGGTGTCGACGAGGGGCAGCCCCACGCGGTCGAGCCACCGGCGCATCTCGTCGTAGCCGGCGAGCACGAACTCGGCCCCGCGCTCGACGACGGGGCCCTCGGCGCCCCCCAGCCTCTCGGACCACACGCGCCCGCCGACCCGGTCGCGGGCCTCGAGCACGGTCACCTCGACGCCGGCGTCGGCCAGGGTCACCGCCGCCGCCAGTCCGGCGAACCCGGCCCCCACCACCGCCACGCGTGTCATGCGCACATCCGACCAGATCGCGGTCGCGGACGCCGCCGGCGCGGCGCTGCGGAGGTAGCGTCGCCCTGTGGACGGCCCGCGGACGGCTCCGACGACGACGGTCGCCCGTGTGCACGTCGAGCGGGTGGGGCCCGGGGGCACCGACGAGCGCGGCGACCTGCTCGTGGTGGAGGAGCCGCTGCACGTCCACGTCGAGCACCGGGGGCTGCTGCACCTGCTCGGCTCCACGATGCGCACCCCGGGGCACGACCTCGAGCTCGCGGCCGGTCTCGCCGTGGGCGAGGGCGTCGTGCGCGGGCGCGACGACCTGGCCGGCGTCCGGCCCTGCCGCGACGGCGAGGGCGGCCCGCAGGCCGGCGACGTCGCGGTCGTGCTGCGCGACCACGTCGAGCTCGACGCGACGCGCTTCGGCCGGGTCTCCACGCCGTCGAGCGCGTGCGGGCTGTGCGGGCGCGACGAGATCGACGCCGTGGTCGCCTCGGCGCCGCGGGTCGACCGCCGGGTGTCGGTCGCGGCGGAGGTGCTGGCCGGGCTGCCCGAGGCCATGCGCTCGCGCCAGGGGGCCTTCGACCGCACGGGCGGACTGCACGCCGCCGCACTCGCGACGGCCGACGGCGAGCTGCTCGCCGTGCGTGAGGACGTCGGGCGGCACAACGCCGTCGACAAGGTGGTGGGGCACGCCCTCATGGCCGGCCTCGAGGCCGACGTGCTCGTGGTGAGCGGCCGGGCGGGCTTCGAGATCGTGCAGAAGGCGGCGATGGCCGGGATCCCGGTGGTGGCGGCGGTGTCCGCGCCCACCTCGCTGTCCGTGGACGTCGCCCGCGCGTGCGGCCTCACCCTGGCCGCCTTCGTGCGCGACGGCCGCTTCAACCTCTACTCCGCGCCCGACCGCGTCACGACCCCCGCGGCGTCGCTGCCCGGATGACCGCAGCGCCGGCCGGGCTCCGCGCCGTCGGGCGGTGACGGCGGGTCGTGCGCCAGGGCCGGGACGGACAGCCGCGCGCGCGGGACCGTCCGGCTCGGGGAGCGACGCGCGCGGGCGATCGGTCATGCTCGGCCCGTGCGCTGGTTCGTGCGGGACTACCAGGACCACGACCTCGAGGCCGTGGTGCGGCTGCTCGACGTCACGGCGGCCGCGCAGCGCAGCGTGTTCGGCCTCGCCGAGGTGATCGCCGCGCTGCGCGACGACCAGCCCGCGGCCGTCGCCGTCCTGCACGACGAGATCGTGGGGGCCGTGGTGTCGGCCGTCTCGGGGGACCGGGCCTGGGTGGTCCGCCTGGCCATCGCGGAGGAGTGGCGCGGCCAGGGCATGGCCTCCTCGCTCCTGCTCGGCCTCGAGCGCGCCCTGGTCGACCAGCGCGTGCGGGTGCTGTCGTACGTGCTGCCCGAGGAGGAGCAGCTGGCCGAGGGGCTGTCCAACGCGGGGTTCGCCCGCCGTCCCGCGGTGGCGTTCTTCGAGAAGGTCGTCTCGGTCGACCCCACCCAGGTGGACGTGCTCGTCGAGCTCGGGGGGCAGGTGCTGCCGGCCCGGCTGTGGGACGAGCTCGCCGGCATGCACCGGGAGAAGGACCTCATCGAGCGGCGCATCGTCGCGCCGCTGGACCGGCCCGAGGTGGCGGCGCGGCACGGCGTGATGCCGCCGCGCGCCGTCGTGTTGTTCGGGCCGCCCGGCACCGGCAAGACCTCGTTCGCCCGGGCGATCGCGAGCCGCCTGTCGTGGCCGTTCGTCGAGGTGCTGCCCAGCGCCCTGCTGGCCGACCCGGCCGGCCCGGCCGCGGCGCTGCGGGCCACGTTCGAGCGCATCCGCCGGCTCGAGCGGGTGCTGGTGTTCATCGACGAGGTGGAGGAGATCGCCTCGGCGCGCGGCGACCGGCCGACGAGCCCCGCGCACGCCCTCACCAACGAGCTGCTCAAGGTGGTGCCGGCGTTCCGCCAGCACGACGAGCGGCTGCTGGTGTGCGCCACCAACGACCTCCGGGCCCTCGACACCGCGTTCACCCGTCCCGGCCGGTTCGACTACGTGATCCCGATCGGCACGCCGGACGACGCCGCCCGCGCGGCGATCTGGTCGCGCTACGCCGATCCCGCCACGGTGGACATCGGCGCCCTCGTGGAGCGCAGCGAGTCGTTCACCCCGGCCGAGATCGAGCACGCCGCCCGGGTGGCCTCGCAGCGCTCGTTCGAGCGGTGCGTGTTCGCCGGCGAGCCGGGCGAGGGCCCGACCACCGCCGACTACCTCGACGCGATCGCGGACGCCAAGCCGTCGGTCACCGACGCCGTGCGCGCGGGCTTCGACCGCGACGTCGAGGAGCTCGCCCGGCTCTGAGGGCCGCACCGCGCCCTGGGATGATCGGCCGGTGCGCATCCCCCGGCCCGTGCCCTTGACGGCGCCGGGACCCGAGGGCGGCGAGATGCTCCGGTCGATCGGGGCGATCCGGCGCGACCCGCTGACCTTCCTGGCGCGGATGCGGCAGGAGCACGGCGACGTGCTCCAGTTCCCCGTCCCGCGCCCGGCGACGTACCTGGTGTCCGATCCCGACGCCGTGCGCCGCGTGCTCGTGACCAACTCGCGGGCCTACGGCAAGCGCACCCTGCAGTACACGACGCTCTCGCTGGTCACCGGCGAGGGTCTGCTCACCGCCGACACCGACGTGTGGCGCGGCCAGCGCCCCGTGGTGCAGCCGGCCTTCCACCACGGGTCGCTCGAGCTCGTGGCCGGGCACGTGCGCACCGCCACCCGCCGCCTGCTGGCGGAGTGGGCGCAGAAGGACGGCGAGGTCGTCGACGTCGACGCCGCCATGATGCGCGTCGCGCTCGAGGTCGTCGGCGCGGCCCTGTTCGGCTCGGACCTGTCCGCCGACGCCGACCGGCTCGCGACGGCCACGCTCGAGGCCCTGGACGTCGTGGTGCGCAAGGCGCGGATGCCGCTGCCGGTGCCGCTGGGCGTGCCGACACCGTCGAACGTGGTGCTGCGCCGCGCCGTGGGCCGCCTCGACGCCGCGGTGGACGCGATCCTCGCCGAGCGCGCCCGGCGCGGACCCGCGGACGGTGCGGGGCCGCACGACCTGCTCGACCTGCTGCTGTCCGCCACTCGCCCGGACGGCTCGCGCCTGTCGCGCACGGAGGTGCGCGACCAGGTGGTGACGTTCATCGTCGCCGGGCACGAGACCGTGGCCAGCGCCCTCACCTGGGCCTGGCAACTCCTGGGCGCCGACCCGGCCGCCCGGGACCGGCTGCGCGAGGAGGCCGTCGCGGTGCGCGCGGCGGGCGGACCGGCGTACGCCGACCTCGCCCGTCTGCCGTGGACGGCGGCAGTGCTCGACGAGGCGCTGCGCCTCTATCCGCCCGCCTGGCTGGTGACGCGGCGCTCGACCGCGCCCGACGTGCTCGGCGGCGTCGAGGTGCCGGCCGGCGCGCTGGTGGTGGTCAGCCCGTGGCTCGTGCACCGCGACCCGGCGCACTGGCCGGACCCGGAGCGCTTCGACCCGTCGCGGTTCCTCGACCCCGCGGGTGCCCGGCGCCGCGACGTGGCCGCGATGCCGGCGTACCTGCCGTTCGGCGCCGGCCCGCGCCTGTGCGTGGGGCGCGACCTCGCCCTGCTCGAGGGGGTGCTGGTGCTGGCCTCGGTCGCCGCCGAGGTGGAGCTCGAGCCCGTCGGGCCGCCACCGCGGGCGATCGCCCAGGTGACGCTGCGGCCGGAGTCCGGCCTGCCCATGCGCGTGCGCCGGCGCTGAGCGCCCGTCAGTCGCTGTGCGCCCAGACGCGGACGACGTCGCGCACGGAGAGCATGCCGGCCACGTCGTTGTCGCTGATGACGATGAGGTGGCGGAACCCGCCGCGCAGCATGGCCTGCGCGGCCTGCTCGATGGTCCACTGAGGCGTCGCGAAGACCACGGACGTGGTGCGGTGGTCCGCCGTGAGCTCGGCGTCCGGGTCCTCGCCCTTGCCGACCGACACGAGGATGTCCCGCTCGGTGATGATGCCGATGCCGGCGCCGTCGCTGTCGCTCACCACGGCGGCGCCCACGTTGCGCGCGGCCATCGCCGAGGCCACCTGGCGCAGCGTGTGCGCCGGGCCGACCGTGAGCACGTCGCGGATCATCGCGACGTCGACGAGGGTGGTGTCGTCGTGCATGGCGGCTCCTCCCGTCCGTGGCCTCGCGAGGCCTGATCGTGGGGGAGACCCTGGCAGCGTGTCGCGCCGAGGTCAATCACAAGTGCACAACCGAGAAGATTCCGTCCGCCGGGGCCGCGCCGGGCGCCCGCGGACGGCGTCGGGGACACTGGTCCGGTGAGCTGGCGCTGGACGGACCGACGCGCGCTGCTGCTCGCGCTGGCGTGGATCCCCTCCACCCTCTGGCTCGACCGCACCGCCTCGCTGGCCGGCCAGCTCGCCCTGGGCGCGGTCACCGTGGCGCTGCTCGCCGTGTGGCTCGTGCACGAGACGCCGCTGGTGCGCGTGCAGACCCTCGTGGTGGTCGCCGTCGCTGCCGTGGTCGAGCTGGTGTTCTCCGGCTGGCTGGGCGTGTACGTCTACCGGCTCGAGCACGTGCCGGCGTACGTCTTCCCGGGCCACGGCCTGGTCTACCTGGCCGCGCTCACCCTCGGCCGCCAGCCGCTCGTGCGCGAGAACGCGCGCGCCGCCGTGCGGCTCACCGTCGTGCTGGCCGGTGCGTGGGCCCTGTGGGGGCTCGTGCTCTCGCCGCGCCACGACGTGCTCGGCTTCGCGTGGTACCTCTGCCTGCTGGGTTTCCTGCGCTGGGGCCGCTCCACCCTGCTGTACGTCGGCGCCTTCGCCGTCGTCAGCTACCTCGAGGTGCTCGGCACCTCGTGGGGGGTGTGGGAGTGGATGCCGCGCGACACCATCCTGGGCTGGGTGCCCATGGGGAACCCGCCGAGCGTCGCCGCCGGGGGGTACGGCTGGTTCGACCTCTACGCCGTGCTGCTCGCTCCGGTGCTGCTGGCCGCGTGGCGCCGACGCCGCGCCGTCGCTGCGGGCGGCCGGCTGCCCGAGCCGGAGGCCGACGCCGTCCGCGGCGCGGCCTGAGCCGGCGCCGCGCCCACCCGCGGCCCTCAGCCCAGCAGGTCCAGCACGGCCCGGTGGAGCATGCCGTTCGTCGACACGCCGCTGCCCCGGGCCGGCCCGTCGACGCCGTCGGTGCCGGTGAACCGGCCGCCGGCCTCGGTGACCACCAGCGCCACCCCGGCCACGTCGTAGAGGTTGAGCTCCGGCTCGGCGGCGACGTCGACGGCCCCCTCCGCGACGAGCAGGTGGCTCCAGAAGTCGCCGTAGGCCCGGGTGCGCCACACGCGCCGCATGAGCTCGTCCCAGCCGGGCTGGCGCGCGCCCCACGAGAAGTGGTCGGAGTACGACAGCGACGCGTCCTCCAGCCGCGACACCTGCGACACGGCGAGCCGCCGCGGCTGCGGCGAGCCGGGCTCGCGCACCCAGGCGCCGCCGCCGGACGTGGCCCACCAGCGCCGGCCGAGGGCCGGGGCGGACACCGCGGCGGCGAGCAGCGAGGAGTCGGCGTCCTGGAGGGCGAGCACGGTGGCCCACACCGGCACGCCGCGCACGAAGTTCTTGGTGCCGTCGACCGGGTCCACCACCCAGCGCCGCCCGGACGTCCCCACCTGCTCCGGGTACTCCTCGCCCAGCACGCCGTCGCCGGACCCCGTGGCCGCCACGACCTCGCGCACCATCAGCTCCACGGCGCGGTCGGCGTCGCTGACCGGCGTGAGGTCGGGCTTGGTCTCCACCACGAGGTCGCGGGCGTTGAACCGGGCCATGGTGATGGCGTCGGCCCGGTCGGCCAGCTCGTGGGCCAGGGCGAGCTCGTCGGCGTACGGCGTCGCGGTCACGCGCGCGAACCTACCGGCCCGGGATCTGCCGGTGAGGGGCCGCCACCACGTACGGTCGCCCCAGGACACCCCGATCCGAGAGGACGCCGATGTTCGACACGATCGCCGGGCTCCCGCTGCACGCGCTGGTGGTGCACGCGGTCATCGTGCTGCTCCCGCTGGCGTGCCTCGGCGCGGTCCTGGTGGCCTACCGCGCCGCGTGGGACCGCCGCTACGGCTGGCTCGTGGTGCTGTGCGCGCTCGTCTCCACCGGTGCCGCGTTCGTGGCGAAGGAGAGCGGCGAGCGGCTCGCCTCGCGGGTGGGCTACCCGCAGACCCACGCGATGATCGCGCGCTGGACCCCGGTCTTCGCCGGCCTGCTGTTCCTCGCCGCGGCCCTGCTCTGGTGGTGGGACCGCAGCGAGGGGGAGCCGAGGAGCACCCGCACGAAGCTCGTCGCGGTCGCGACCGTGGTGCTGGCGGTCGTGGCGTTCGGCTGGGTCGTGGCGGCCGGGCACACGGGCGCGACGGCGGTGTGGGGCCCGATCGTGCAGCACACGCAGCCCGGCACCTTCCCGGTGCCCTGACGTGGCCCGCCTGCGCTACAGCGTCATCGCCTCGCTCGACGGCTACGTCGTCGACGCCGAGGGCTCCTTCGCCTGGGCCGCCCCGGACGAGGAGGTGCACGCGGCGGTCAACGACGAGCAGCGCGGGATCGGCACGCTGCTGCTGGGTCGCCGCATGTACGAGGTGCTCCGGTTCTGGGACGATCCGCTGCCGCCCGACGCGCCCGCGGTGATGCACGACTACGCGAACGTCTGGCGTGACGCGGACAAGGTGGTGCACTCGACGACGCTCGACGCCGTCGACGGGCCGCGCACCTCGCTGGCCCGGTCGTTCGACGCCGCCGCGGTGCGCGCCATGGTGGACCGCAGCGAGCGCGACGTGAGCGTCGGCGGGCCCGGGCTGGCGGGCGCAGCGCTGCGCGCCGGCATCGTCGACGACCTGTGCCTGTACGCCGTGCCGCATGTAGTGGGCGGCGGCACGTCGTGGCTGCCTTCCGGCCTCGCGACGTCCCTCGTGCTCGTCGACGTGCACCGGTTCGCCGGCGGCGTCGTCCGCTCCCGCTACACGCTCGGGCGCTGAGCCGGCGGCGCGCTCTCACGAGGGGCGGCGCAGCTCCATGACGGTGGTGGCCGCCGGGTCGCCGTACGGCGTGGCGGCGTAGTCCTCGATGACGCCGACCACGCGCCACCCGCGGGCCGCGTAGAACGGCTGCGCCGGGCTGTCGGTCTCGGTGTCCAGCAGCAGCAGGCGCAGCCCCTCGTCCCAGGCGGTGCGCTCGGCGACGTCCATGAGGCGGCCGGCGAGACCGCGCCGGCGCGCGTGCCGGGCCACCATGAGCTTGGAGACCTCGCCGCGGTGGCGCGAGTTGGGCTTCCACGCCAGCGTGAGCCGCACCGTGCCCACCAGCGCGCCGTCGTCGTCGCGCGCCACCCAGGTGCGGGTGAGCGGGTCGGCCAGGGTCTCGCGCCACCAGGCCGCGGCCTCCGCGTGCGGGAGCGGCAGGAGGAAGCCGACGCTGGCCCCGCCCTCGACGACGTCGACGAGCAGGGCCGCGAGCGCGGCGACGTCCTCCTCACCGGGGTCGGCGAGCAGCGAGACGGTGTCGGGCACGGGCCGATCCTGCCGCACCCCGGAGCCGGTGCGGCTCAGGCCCCGTCGTCGTCGGGCGGCACGGGATCGTCCGCCCCTGCGCGGCTGCGCAGCAGCCGGCGCAGGGACTCCAGCCGGTCGGCGCCGCCCGGGCCGGCGTGGCCCTCGGCGACCCAGGCGTCGAGCGCGCACTCGGGCTCGTCGTGCGTGCAGCCGCGCGGGCACTCGGCGGTGCCCGCCTCGAGGTCGGGGAAGGCGTGGATGACGCGCTCCGGGTCCACGTGCGCGAGCCCGAACGAGCGCACGCCGGGGGTGTCCACCACCCAGCCGCCGCCGGGGAGGGCGAGCGCGACCGCGGAGGTGGACGTGTGCCGGCCGCGGCCGGTGACGTCGTTGACGTGCCCCACGCTGCGGTCGGCGTCCGGGACGAGGGCGTTGACGAGGGTGGACTTGCCGACGCCGGAGTGCCCGACGAGCACGGAGACGTGCCCGCGCAGCCGGCCGGCGAGGCCGGCGAGGGCGAGCGGGCCGTGCTCCTCCCGCCCGGTCACCACGAACGGCACGTCGAGGGCGGAGTAGGAGGCCAGCAGGTCGTCCGGCGGGCGCAGGTCGCTCTTGGTGAGCACGAGCAGCGGCTCGAGCCCGGCGTCGTAGGCGGCGACGAGCACGCGGTCGATCATGCGGGGGCGCGGCTCGGGGTCCGCGAGCGCCGTCACGAGCACGAGCTGGTCGGCGTTGGCGACCACCACCCGCTCGACCGGGTCGTCGTCGTCCGCGCTGCGCCGCAGCGACGTGGCGCGCGGCTCCACGCGCACGACCCGGGCGAGGGTGTCCGGCGTCCCGGTGAGGTCGCCGACGAGCGCGACGCGGTCGCCCACGACGACGCCCTTGCGGCCGAGCTCGCGCGCCTTGACGGCGAACACCTCCGTGCCGGGGTCGTCCGGCGAGCCGAGCACCACCGTGAACCGGCCGCGGTCGACCGCGACCACGAACCCGGCGCCGGCGTCGTCGTGGCTGGGCCGCTCCTTGCTGCGCGGTCGCGACTTGCCGCGACCGGGACGCACCCGGACGTCGTCCTCGTCGAGGTCGCGGCGCCTGCTCACGCGGCGCGGCTGCCCTGCACCATGTCCGCCCACATGTCCACGAAGCGGGGCAGGGTCTTGCTCGTCGTGGCGACGTCGAGCACCTCGACGCCGGGGACGACGAGCCCGAGCACCGCGGCCGCCGTGGCCATGCGGTGGTCGTCGTAGGTCTCGACCACGCCGCCGTGCAACGCGCGCGGCCGGATCTCCAGGCCGTCGGGCAGCTCCTCGACCGAGCCGCCGAGCCGGGTGATCTCGGCCGCGAGCGCCGCGAGGCGGTCGGTCTCGTGGCCGCGCAGGTGCCCGATGCCGCGCAGGTGCGACGGGGTCGAGGCCAGCGCGCACACCGCCGCGAGCACCGGGGTGAGCTCGCCGACGTCGCGCAGGTCCGCGTCGAGGCCGAGCACCTCCGGGCCGCCGCGCACGGTGAGACCCGACTCGTCGAGCACGACGTCGGCGCCCATCTGCACGAGCAGCGAGCGCAGCGCGTCGCCGGCCTGCGTGGTGCGGGTGGGCCAGCCCGGGACCGTGACGCAACCGCCGGTGACGACCGCGGCCGCGAGGAACGGCGCAGCGTTGGACAGGTCAGGCTCCACCACGCGGTCGACCGCGCGCAGCGGGCCCGGGTGCACGCGCCAGGCGGCGTCGGTGGGGTCGTGGGCCTCGACGTCGACGACGACGCCGTGCTCGCGCAGCAGCGCGACGCTCATGTCGACGTGCGGCATCGAGGGCAGCGCGCCCCCGCGGTGGCGCACCGCCACGCCCTCGTCGTAGCGGGCGCCGGACAGCAGGAGCCCGCTGACGAACTGGCTGCTGGCCGAGGCGTCGAGCACCACCTCGCCGCCGCGCACCGCGCCGGTGCCCTTGACCGTGAACGGCAGCGTGCGCCGGCCGTCGTCGTCGACCTCGACGCCGAGGGCGGCGAGCGCCTCGACCACCGCGCCCATGGGCCGCACGCGGGCGCGCGGGTCGCCGTCGAAGCGCACGTCGCCGTCCGCGAGCGCGGCCATGGGCGGCACGAACCGCATCACGGTGCCGGCGAGGCCGCAGTCGACGTGGACGCCGCCCGCGACGGGGCCGGGGACCACCGTGACGTCGCCGTCGGACCCCGGGTCCATGCCCGTCACCTCCGCGCCGAGCGCGGCGACCGCGCCGGCCATGAGGCGGGTGTCGCGCGCGCGCAGGGCGCCGCGGACGGTCGACGGGCCGTCGGCGAGCGCCGCGAGGAGCAGCGCGCGGTTGGTCAGCGACTTGGAGCCCGGCACCGTCACGACGGCCTCGACGGGCCGGGTCGCGACAGGTGCCGGCCAGGGATGGTGGTCCGGCGGCACGGGCGCAGCCTAGTGGAGCGCGGCCGCCGGGTCCCGCGGCTTGCCGCCACCGGCGGCGCGCGGGACGGCGTCGGCCCGGTGCGGCAGGATCGTGGCCATGTGCGGGAGGTACGCCGCGAGCCGCGACCCTGACGACCTCGTCGAGGAGTTCGAGGTGGTCGCCCGGCCCGAGGAGGTCCTCGAGCCGGACTACAACGTGGCGCCCACCAAGAAGGTCTACGCCGTGCTCGACCGGCGGCCCCGCGGCGAGCCGGAGGGCGCGGTGCGCCGCGAGCTGGCCGTGGTCACTTGGGGCCTGGTGCCCTCGTGGGCCAAGGACCGCTCCATCGGCAGCCGGCTGATCAACGCGCGGATGGAGACCGTGGCCGAGAAGCCGGCCTTCCGCAAGGCCTTCGCCCGCCGCCGGTGCCTGCTGCCGGCGGACGGCTACTACGAGTGGTACACCCCGCAGGACGGCCCCCGGGGGCGCGGCGGCAAGCCGCTCAAGCAGCCGTTCTTCATCCACCCCGCCGACGGCGGCGTGCTCGCGATGGCCGGGCTCTACGAGCTGTGGCGCGACCCCTCGCGCGAGGACGGCGACCCGCTGGCCTGGCTCATGACCACCACGGTGCTCACCACCACGGCCGAGGACGCCGTCGGCATGATCCACGACCGGATGCCGCTCACCGTGGAGCGCGAGCGGTGGGCCGAGTGGCTCGACCCGGCGCTGGACGGGTCCACGACCGACCTCACCGCGCTGCTCGTGCCGGCGGCGCCCGGCCGGCTCGACGCCTACCCGGTGTCCACCGACGTCAACAACGTGCGCAACAACGGGCCGGGCCTGCTCGAGCCGCTGCCCGCCGAGGGCGCCGACGAGGCGCTGTTCTGATGGCCGCCCGGCGGGCGGTGCACCACGACGTGGTCACGGTCGAGACCCCTGTCGGGCCGGCCCGGCTGCACGTGAGCGCGGTGGCCTCGCCGCGGGCCCTCGTGGTGCTCGGCCACGGGGCCGGCCGGGGCAGCGACACGGCCGACCTGCTGGCGCTCGCCGAGGCCCTGCCCCGCGCCGGCGCCGGCGTGGTGCTCGTGGACCAGCCCTGGGTGCTCGCCGGGCGCCGGGTGGCGTCGCCGCCGCCCACGCTCGACACCGCGTGGCGCGCCGTGCTGGCCGCACTGGCCGAGCCGCCGCTGCGCGCCATCACGCGGGCCACGCGACGCACCCCGGTGGTGGTGGGCGGGCGCAGCGCCGGGGCACGGGTCGCGGCGCGCACGGCCGCCGAGACGGGTGCCGCCGCCGTGCTGCTGCTCGCGTTCCCGCTGCTGCCCCCGGGTGCCCGCCGCAGCGACGAGGCCCGGACCGCGGCCCTGGCCACGCGCCGGGACGAGCTCGCGCTCCCGGTCGGCGCGGGGATCCCGGTCGTGGTGGCCCAGGGGGAGCGCGACACCTTCGGGACCCCGGCCGACCTCGCCGCGCTGGTGGACCCGGCCGGCCTCGACGTCGTCCCTGTCCCCGGGGCCGACCACGGGATGGGCGTCGCGCGCGGCGGGCCGGACCCGCTGCCCGTGGTCGTCTCGGCCGGTCTGCGCGCGGTGGCCGCGGCGCGCGGGGAGCCGGCACCGGACACCGGCGACGCCGGGGAATGAACCCGGCGCGGGGCCGTGTTCATGCTCACGTCGTCCCGTCCGCCCCTCGGAAGGAGCCCCTCGGTGCTCGTCCTGGTGACCGCTGAGCCGGGCGTCGACCTGCCCGAGCACGTGGGGGCGTCGAGGGCCCCACTACGCTCCGTCGTGATGAGCCCCGACACCACCGCCGACGACCTCGAGCCCACGGGGGACACCCCCGTCGAGACCGAGGAGCAGCGGGCTGCGCGCTTCGAGCGCGACGCGCTGCCCTTCCTCGACCAGCTCTACGCCGGCGCCCTGCGCATGACGCGCAACCCGGCCGACGCGGAGGACCTCCTCCAGGAGACCTTCGTGCGGGCGTTCGCCGCGTTCCACCAGTACCAGGACGGCACCAACCTCAAGGCCTGGCTGTACCGGATCCTGACCAACACGTTCATCAACGGCTACCGCAAGAAGCAGCGGGAGCCCCTGCAGTCCAACACCGACGACGTCGAGGACTGGCAGATGGCGCGCGCGGAGGCGCACACCTCCTCGGGACTGCGCTCGGCGGAGGCCGAGGCGCTCGACCACCTGCCCGACTCCGACGTCAAGGAGGCCCTGCAGGCCATCCCCGAGGACTTCCGCATCGCGGTCTACCTCGCCGACGTCGAGGGCTTCGCGTACAAGGAGATCGCCGAGATCATGGGCACTCCGATCGGTACGGTGATGTCGCGGCTGCACCGCGGGCGGCGGCAGCTGCGCGAGCTGCTCGAGGACTACGCTCGCGAGCGCGGGCTGCTGCCCGCCGCGCCGTCCGAGGAGGCGGAGGGGTCATGAGCTGCGGCAACCACCACGACACGCCGTGCAGCGAGGTCCTCGACGCGGTGTCGGCCTACCTCGACGGCGAGGTCCCGGCCGACGACGCGCTGCACATCGCCCAGCACTTCGACGAGTGCGCTCCGTGCCTCCAGGAGTTCGGCATCTACCAGGAGGTCAAGCTCCTGGTGCACCGCTGCTGCGGCGACGAGCGGATGCCCGACGCCGTGCGCGAGCGTGTGGTGACACGGATCCGGTCGGTCACCGTGTCGCTGCGGGCGGAGACCCCGGACGCCTGACGCGCCGCCCCCCGGACACACCGAAGGCCCGCCCCCGAGGGGGCGGGCCTTCGTGCGTGCTGCGTCTCAGGCGTTCGGACGGTTGCCGCCGTTCGCGTTGCTCTTCTTGCGGCTGCGGCGCTTGCGGGCGCGCTTGCTCATGGGGACTCCTCGGGTGCTGACGGGTGCTGCGGACCGGGCCGCCGGCACGGTCGCGTCCGCCGAGCAGTCTCCCACACGCGGCCGGGCGGGCCGAATCGCCGCCGGCCCCTCGCCGGGGTCAGCCTGCGAGGCGGCGGTTCACCGCGGCGAGCACGGAGCGCGCGACCGCGTCCTCCTCGTCGCCGCGCACGAGGGCGCTCCCGCACAGGGTCTGCTCGCCGAGGCGCGGGATGACCAGGCTGAGCGTGGTGAGCGCGACCTCGCGGTTGCCCACCTCGAGCACCTGCGAGCTCTCCACCTGGGCCTGGATCCCGAGCAGCTCGCCCAGCGCGGCGAGGGTGGCGGTGGCGACGATGCGCGGACGGTGCAGCGGCGACGCCGGGCCGCCGGCCTGGCCGGAGAACACCGAGCCGGCGATGGCGAGCGTGACGTCGACCTGGCTCTCGCCGTCGGAGTTGCGCACGGTGATGCTGGTGAGCGCAGGGCGGGGCTGCTGGTCGTCGGCCTCGGCCGCGGCCTCCTGCTGCGCCTGCTCCTCGCCCTCCGCGGACCCCGCGGCGGCGGGCTCGTCGGGGATCTGGACGACGCTGACGATGCGGTGGTCGATGTCGAGGTCGAACTGAGCCATCGCGACCGACTGGACGTCGCGCACCACCTGCTTGGCCGGCTTGGTGCCGCGCGAGACGACGTGCACCTCGATCGGCAGGGCGTCCGGGCTGGTGCGCACGCTCGCCTCGCGGATCCCCGGCACCGCGCGCAGCGCGGCCTCGAACTCGGGGAGCAGGCGCAGGGCGGTCATGTGTCCTCCGGGTCCAGGGCGGGGCGGACGCCGTCCCCCCGCCGCTCGCTGCGAGTCGTCGCTGCTCGGGTCATCGGTCGTGCTCGTCCGGGTCGGGATCGCCCGGGCGGGCGTCGTGCTCGCCGCCGTCGGCCCCGGTGGCGCCCGGGCCGGCCGGCGGCGGAGGGTCCTCGACGCCTCCGGTCAGGACGGTAAGCCCCGCGACGAGCAATCGGCGCCGGGGCGCGCCGGACCGGGAGGGCTCGCTCGCGGCCGGGTCGGCCGGGGCGTCGTCCCCACCGGCCGGTACGGGGTCGGGGCCGTACATCCCGGTGCGCGGGCGGGGCGGGGGCGCCCAGCTGCCCGGCTGCCCGGGACGCACGGGCACGACCGGCGTCCCCCCGGCGGGGGATTCCGGGCCGGGGGAGTCCGGGCCGGGGGCGAAGCCGGCGCGCAGGACCGGTGCGGCCGGGCCGGGGCGGTCGTCGCCGGCGCTCCCGGTGCCGGGTCCGGGCACGATCGGGCGGTCGACCGGGGGCGGCCCGAGGTCCGGCCCTGCCTTGCGCAGGGAGGGCCGGGTGTCGCGGGGGTCGTCGGCGGGGCGGGCGGTGCCGAGGTCGTCGACCGGGCGCAGGTGCGGACCGGGCGTGAACGGCGAGCCGCCGGGAGCCGGTGCCGAGGGCGGCGTCGTCGGCCCCGGGCCGGGCTCCGTGCCGGGGGACGGCGGCAGGTGCCCGGTGACGGGGGCGGTCGCCTCCGCCCAGGAGGCCCGCGCGGCCTCGACGGTGTCGACGGCGGCGCGGTCGGCGTCGCGCAGCTCGGTGAGCAGGTCGGGGAGCACGGCCGCGAGGTGGTCGGCCAGCCCGCGCATCGACTCGCGCTGCCACCAGCGCAGCGTGCGGGCCACCTGCCCGTCGACCAGGCCGGCGGCCTCGGCCGCCGCCAGCTCGGCGTCGAACCGGGCCGTGGCGGGGTCGGTGCGCAGCGCGAGCAGCGCAGAGAGCAGGTCGGCGTACGCCGACGCCCGCGCAGAGCCGTCCACTGTCCCGCACCCCCTCGCGGCGCGCCGATGCCGGCCGGGCGTGGCGGCCCGGTGTGGGTGAAGACTAGGGAAGAGGTCACACGGCGTCAGCAGCGGCACCCGGCGCTGCTCCGAACGGGGGACACGGTGACGACAGGTGATCACTCGTCCGGTCCACGGACGCCGCCCGCGGTGACCGGCGCTCGACGCACCGGTGACCGGCGGGCAGCCGGGGGAGGAAACGGACACGAGGGACTTGACGGAACACCGTTCACGCCTGCCACAGTGAGTCCGCACGGGCTGGTCCTGACGGTGACGTTCGGGTGACGGTGCGTCACCGACCCGTCGGGAGGGTCCACACTGGGCGTGGGCGCACGTCCCGGTCGGGCCCGGGGGCGGGCCCGCGGCACGGTCGGCGCGAGCCGGCGGCACAACTCAACAGCGGCAGGAACGGGATCGGCAGCCGAGGAGAGGGACTGCCGCGGCCTCCGGGTGCACCTCGGCGTGCTCGGTGACGCGGTGAAACTCGATCTTCCCACCCCGCAGGTCCGGCGAGATCCGGCCTGCGGTGTCCTTCGCGAGCGGAGCGGAGAGCGCGCAGGCGACCAGCGGTGCCTGTGACATGCATCGCGAGGAGTTGATCCCAACAATGAGCAAGATCGTCAAGGTCGTGGAGCGTCTGCTCTCGACCGAGCCCATGTGGGACTGGAACCGCCGCTAGCCGGTGGTTGACAGGCCCCTGGGAGTTCAAGTTTGGGCCTCTGCTGCCGATCCCGATCCTGCCGACATCTATCGGCGCACCAGGCGCGTGAGTGGGGAGGGGACGATCGTGCGTGATCTTCCCGTGCCCGCACGGCTCTACCTGATCCTGGTGGTCGCCGTCGGCGCCGGCCTCGTCGTCTTCAGCTCGCTGCGGCTCTCGCGCGAGGAGTGGCTGGCCGTGCTGCCGCTGGCCGCACTGGTGATCCTGGCCAAGTGGTTCGCCAGCGACCTGAGGGCCCACGTCAACATCAGCGTGGGCATGCCGATCGCCATCGCGTCGGTGATCCTCCTCGGCGCCGAGGGCGCCACCCTCGTCATGGCCGCCGTGGTGTTCGCGCCGGCGGCCGCGCGCTTCTCCACCCGGCTGTTCAACGCCGCCATGTTCGCCATCACCGCCACGGTGTCCGGCCTCGTCTACGAGCACCTGGGCACGACGCTGCTCGGACCGCCCGCGAGCCTCACCGTGTGGCAGGTGGTCGTCCCCAGCCTGGTGGCCGCCGCCGTCCTCGAGGTGACCAACGGCCTGCTGCTGGTCGCGATGATCGCCCTCTCCGAGCACGTCTCGCCGCTGCGGGTCTGGTACGGCACGTTGGCCGAGTCGGCCCTGCCGATGTTCATCTACTCGATCTTCGGCCTCATGCTCGCCGTGGTGTGGAGCTACGCCGGCCCCATCTCGGCGCTGCTGGTGCTCGCGCCCCTCATGGTGGCGCGCTGGGTGTTCGCGGAGTTCGCCGCGCGCCAGGAGGCCTACGAGGCCACGATGCGCTCGCTCATCAAGTCCGTCGAGACCAAGGACCTGTACACCCGCGGCCACTCCGAGCGGGTGTCGCGCGCGTCGGTGCTCATCGGCCGCCGCGCCGGGATGCGCGAGGACCGGGTGGCGAGCCTGCGCTACGCCGGGATGCTGCACGACGTCGGCAAGCTCGGCGTGCCCACCACCGTGCTGCAGAAGGCCGGGCGCCTCACCGAGGAGGAGTACGAGGCGATCCAGCAGCACACCGTGCGCGGCCGCGAGATCACCAAGGACCTCGAGTTCCTCGGCGAGGCCATCGAGGGCATCCACCTGCACCACGAGCGCATCGACGGCCGCGGCTACCCGCTGGGCCTCAAGGGCGCCGAGATCCCCGAGTTCGCCCGGATCATCGCGGTGGCCGACGCCTTCGACTCGATGACCACCACGCGCTCCTACCGCGGCGCGCGCAGCATCGAGGACGCCGTCGTCGAGCTTCGGAACTGCAAGGGCTCGCAGTTCGACCCGGTGATGGTCGAGGCGCTCGTCGAGGCCGTCGACGCCGAGGGCTGGGACGTCGCCGACACGCTGCCCGCGGTGCCGCCGGTGCCCATCGACGCCCTGCCCTCCTTCGCCAGCGACGACGACGACCCGACCGCGGCCGGCCAGCTCGGGCTGCCCTCCGCGGCCCCCGACGACGCCTCCGAGCTGGTCGACGACGCCTCGGTCGGCGGCCCCGGCGAGGACGCGTCGTGACCGGCGACCGCGAGCTGCGCTCCAGCGGGCCCCTTCTCGTGGCGGCGGGGCTCGTCGTCGTCGCCTCGATCGCCAAGACGGCGCAGGCCGGCATCGCGAACCTCGCGATCGCGCTGGCGTTCACGGCCTTCATCGCCATCGGCGAGGTGCTGCGCATCACCCTGCCCGGCGGCCGCCAGGCGGCGCCCCTGGCCGCGGCGGGTGCGCTCGCGTTCGCCCTGCTGCCCAGCCTGCACCGCGTCGACGACGTCGCGTACAGCGTGGCGCTCGCGGTCACCGTCGTCACCATCGGCTCGATCGTGGGGGCGTTCCCCAGCGCGCTCGTGGGCCGCGGCATCCACATCGACGAGCTGGCCCGGCGCGTGCTCACCACCCTGCTCGCGGCGACGCTGTTCGGCCTGGTCTACCCGCACGTGCAGCCGGCGCCGGACGAGACCGCCTGGAAGCTCGCGCTCGCGATGACCGTCACCGCGGCCATCGGCGGGGCTGCCGACGCGATCCTCGCCGCCGGCACCCGCGCCGCGCAGTCGCACGCCCCGTTCGGCACGGCCGTCGTCGACGAGTTCCGAGCCCTGCTCGGGATCGCCTCCGCGATCGCGGCCACCGGCGTCCTGATCGCCCTCGCCACGCCGCGCATGGACCTGTGGGCGCTGCCCGTGTTCGCCGTCCCGCTGCTGCTCACGCAGTTCTCGTTCCGTCGCTACGCGACCATCGACGCGACCTACCTCCAGACGATCCGCTCGCTGTCGAAGGTCACCGAGGTGGGCGGCTACACCGAGACGGGCCACTCGCGCCGCGTCTCGCGCCTCGCGGTGACGATCGGCCGCGAGATGGGCGTGAGCGAGCGCGACCTCACCGACCTCGAGTACGCCGCGCTCATGCACGACATCGGCCAGCTCTCGCTGCCCGAGCCGATCCCCGGCGGCGCCACCACGATGGTCGCCCCGGTCGACCAGCGGCGCATCGCCGAGCTCGGCGCCGAGGTCATCCGGCAGGCCGGCGTGCTCGACCGCGCCGCGCTCATCGTCGAGCGGCAGGCCGATCCGTACCGCCCGCACCGCGGCCACCTCGACACCACGCTGCCGCTGGAGAGCCGGATCATCAAGGCTGTCAACGCCTACGACGACCTCGTGGGCGCCTCGCTCGAGAGCGACCGCAAGCTGCGCGCCATCGAGCGCCTCCAGCTGGGCATCGACCGCGAGTACGACCCCGCCGTCGTCGACACGCTCTCGCGCATCATCGAGCGCCAGACCGAGTACGCCTACTGACCCTCAGGCCGTAGTGGTCGCGGGCAGCTCGAGCAGCACGTCCGGCAGACCCTCCTCGTTGCCGCTGCCGTCGGTCTGCCCCACCTGCACCGCGCCGAGCGCGGCGTAGAACGCCCGGGCACCGGTGTTGTCGCGGAAGCACCACAGCCGCAACGGACCGGGGTGGTGCGCGCGAGCCACCGCCACCAGCGCGGTGCCCAGTCCCCGTCGGCGCGCGTCCGGCTCGAGGTAGAGGTGGCCGAGCTCGCCGGCGGCGTCGTCGACCACTGCGAACCCGAGCACCCGGTCGCCGTCGACGACGACCCACCCGGTGCCTGCGGCCAGCTCGCGCCGGAAGAACGCGACGTCCTCCTCGGGCGTGTGCAGCACCGGCAGCCACGGCATCGCGGCGGCGCGGGAGCGGGCCGAGACCAGCGCCACCGCCTCGGCGTCGGAGGCGTCGGCGCGCCGGACCACCGCGGCACCCACGGCGGCGACCGTACCGTCGCGGCGACGGCGCGACGCGCGGGTTGCGCGGGCACCGGTCCCGGGGCGGCGGCGCCGTGCCAGGATGGGCCGTCCCGTGGAACCGCACGTCAGGAGCATCGATGGCCACCGAGGTCTGCGCCGAGATGGTGGCGAACGTCGTGCAGGTGGTGGTGGCCGCCGGCGGCGAGATCGCGTCGGGCGACACCCTGCTCGTGCTCGAGTCCATGAAGATGGAGATCCCCGTCGTGGCCGAGGTCGGCGGCCGGGTCCGGGAGGTGCGGGTCACGGAGGGTGACGTCGTCCAGGAGGGCGACGTCCTCGTCGTCGTCGACTGACGCACCGGCCCTCCTCGGGCTCAAGAGGGGCCCCCGTACGGCCGATGCCATGGGGGTGACGCAGACCTTCGAACCCGTCCTCGCGCCGCCGCCGGACAGCGACCCCGTCGCCGCCCCGGCGCCCGCCGCCGCGCCGCCGCCCGTCTCCGTCATCCCGCTGCTGCGCGCGCTCGTCGAGAGCGGCGGCTCGGACCTGCACTGCAAGGTCGGGTCGGCCCCGCGCGTGCGGGTGGACGGCCAGCTGCGCCGGCTCCAGGTGCCCGACCTGCGCCCCGACGACACCGAGCACTTCGTCCGCGAGGTGCTGCGCGGCGACCTCATCGAGGAGTTCGCGCGCACCAACGAGGCCGACTTCGCCTACGGGATCGACGGCGTCGGCCGCTTCCGCGTCAACGTCTTCCGCCAGCGCGGCAGCGCGGGCCTGGTGTTCCGCCGGGTCGCCGTCGGCGCCATCCCGCTCAGCGACCTCGGGCTTCCCGCCGTCATCGGGCCGCTCTCGCTCGAGCCGCGCGGCCTGGTGCTGGTGACCGGCCCGACCGGGTCGGGCAAGACCACGACCCTCGCGGGCATGGTGGACAACATCAACCAGCACCGCGACGTCCACGTCGTGACGATCGAGGACCCGATCGAGATCCTCCACCACGACAAGCGCGCGATGATCAACCAGCGTGAGGTCCGCGTCGACACCAAGGACTTCTCCACCGCGCTGCGCGCCGCGATGCGGCAGGACCCCGACGTCATCCTCGTCGGCGAGATGCGCGACCAGGAGACCGTCAAGGCCGCGCTCAGCGCCGCGGAGACCGGCCACTTCGTCATGTCGACCCTGCACACCACCGACGCGCAGGAGACCGTGAGCCGGATCATCGACTTCTTCGCCCCGCACGAGCAGATGCAGATCCGCATCGCGCTCGCCGGTGCGCTGCGTGGCGTGATCTGCCAGCGCCTGGTGCCCCGGGCCGACGGGCTCGGACGCTGCGTCGCCATGGAGGTCTGCGTCAACACCGGCCGCGTCGCGGACGCGATCGTCGACCCGGACAAGACCGCCACGATCCACCAGCTCATCACCGAGGGCGGCTTCTACGGCATGCAGACGTTCGACCAGCACCTGGTCGCGCTGTTCCGTGACGGAGTCATCACCCTCGAGGCGGCGATGGACGCCTCGACCAGCCCGCACGACCTCATGGTCGAGCTCCAGCGGCTCGGTCTCGTCGCCTGACCGCGGGCCCGACGCTCGCCTAGGCTCCGCCGGGTGAGCGACTCCTCCCTCGTCCCCGGGCTGTCGGCAGAGCTCGAGCGCACCGTCGGCGACGCCGACACCGCGACGTCGCTCGGCAGCGGTGACGTGCCCGTGCTGGCGACGCCACGGCTGGTCGCCTGGCTCGAGGCGGCGACGGTGGCGGCGCTGGCCGGCGCCCTGCCGGAGGGGTCGACCAGCGTGGGCACGCGGGTCGACGTCGAGCACCGCACGGCGTCGCCGGTGGGCGCGCGGGTGCGGCTGGCGGCGTCGGTGTCCCACGTGGACGGGCGGCTGGTGCGCCTCGAGGTGGCGGCCACCCACGGAGACGGCGCGGTCGTCGCCGCCGGGACGGTGACGCGGGTGGTCGTGGACCGCGCGCGCTTCCTGGCCCGGCTCAGCCCGCCGGAGCCGACCCCACCTCGCGCGTGAAGGCCCACAGGGTGACCTCCGGGACGGGGACCCAGTCGCGCTCGGGGGCGCGGGCGAACCCCAGCCGGTCGTAGAACCGGTGCGCCCGGGTGTTGTCCGAGATCACGCAGATGACGATGCGGGTCGCCCCATCGGCTGCGGCCCGCTCCTCGCACGCGGCCACGAGCGCCTCGCCCACCCCCGTGCCCCGGGCGTCGGGCGCGACGCCGAGGTAGCGGAACTCCGACTCGCCCTCGCGGGCCATCTCCGACTGCGGCGTGCCGTAGGGCGTCACCGTCACGGAGCCCACGATCCGGCCGTCGCGCACGGCGACGAGCACCTCGTGGTCGTCCGCGCGCCCGGCGACGTCGCGCAGGTGCTCGCCGTAGCCGCGGTCGTTGTCGAGCAGGCCGCCGGTGGCGTACGCCGTCTCCACGAGGGCGCCGGCCTCGGCGTACTCCTCCGGGCGCGCCGGGCGGATCTCGAGGCCGCTGCCGTGCCCCGGGCCGCCGGGCGCAGGTGGGACGGGGGAGGAGGCGGAGGCGGGCACGGGCCCGATCCTGCCCTGGTAGCGTCGGGCCCGGTCGTCCGGGGTCCCGGGCGCCCGCACCGGCCGACGTCGAGTGCTGCCCCGGCCGGCGCACCCCCGAGCATCCGCTCCGGGCAGCAGCGGGGGACCCATTCTGGGCGCAGAGCCACTGCGTCCTCGGGGTGAAGCCGAGCACGTCTCGGCCGGCCGACTCCGGGCCGAACCCGACAGCTGACCCCGCAGACGTCGCCGGAGGTTCTGTCATGCGTGCTCGGCCTGTGCGCCTGATGCGCCGGCTCCCGTCACGCCTGCCGGGGCGCAGCGCGGTGGCGCTCGGCGCCCTCGGCGCCGTGCTGCTCGCCGGCCACCTCGTGGCCGCGCCCACCGACGGCGCGAGCGCCCTGCCCGCGAGCGGCATGCTCGAGGAGTCGGACGCCGCCCAGCCCGACCCGTTGCGCGTCGGCGACGACCTCGTGCTCGCCGCGACGTTCCGCCCCGTGCTCACCAGCGTGACCGCGGCGCGCCTCGTCTCGTCCGCACGGTCGCGACCCGGTGCGACGCCGGCGGCCCGGCCCGCCGCCGCACCTGCCACGGCCCGCAGCGCGCAGGCAGCCGGCGCCACGCGCAGCAGGTCCGGTCCGCGGCCGTTCTACGCCCGCCTGCCGGTGCTGCGCGTGGGCTCCACCGGCACCTGGGTCACCGCGGTGCAGCGCAAGCTCGGGGTGTCGCGCACCGGCTACTTCGGGCCGCTCACGAGGGCGGCGGTCAGCCGCTTCCAGGCGGCGCACGGCCTGCCGCGGGTCGGCCAGGTGGGCCCGCTCACCTGGAAGGCGCTGCTGGCCACCCGGGCCCCGAGCGCGAGGCGCGCGCCGGCGACCCGGACGACCGCACCGCGCCCCGCGGCACCCGCCTCGCCGGTCGTCGCGGGCCGCATCTGCCCCGCCCCTGGTGCCGCGTTCGGCCAGGGCTGGGGGGCACCGCGTGCCGGCCACAGCCACCAGGGCCAGGACCTCATGGGCCGCCGCGGCTCGCCGATCCTGGCCATCGAGGACGCCGTCGTCATCCGTGAGGGCCGCTAGTCCAACGGCGCGCTGCGCATCGTGCTCCAGGGCGTGAGCGGGTCGAAGTTCTACTACGGCCACATGGACACCGACCTCGTGCACGCCGGCGCCCACGTGCGCCGCGGCCAGGTCATCGGGCTCATGGGCGACACCGGCAGCCCCGGTGCCGTGCACCTGCACTTCGAGTACTGGGCCAGCGGCGGCGAGTCCGCCGCCGTGGACCCCGCCCCGCTGCTGCGCCGGCTCTGCTGACGCGGCACCCGCGACGTCGGGTCCCCGGCACACGACCCCCCGGTGCCGGGGGCCCGGCCTCATCCGGCGCCGGCCGGTCGTCACGCGCCGGTGCCGAGGTCGAGGGACTCCGAGTCGAGCAGGTCGGTACGCGGTGACGAAGCCCGCTCCGTGCCAGTTGGTCACGGTGCGGGGTAAGGAGAGGGCGCGAACCCATCACTCGTCCGGCGTGGTGGTGTCGGTGCCCATCCCGGCTCGTCGTGTGGTTGAGTGAATACCCGCGACGTGCGCGAGATGGAGAACGATGGACTGCATCAACTGCCAACTACCGCTCCGGGGCGGCGACAGAACTGAGGCATGGGCAGACGGCAACAACCCTCACGCCTACGTTCGGTGCCCTCACTGCGGCACGGAGAACACGATGTGGGACGGCGACGACGACTGATGTAATCGCGTCGCGTTCTCGCCGGGCACCTCGACGCGGCATGTCCGAGATGCGCCACGCCCAGACCGAAGCACGAGGAGAGCTCAGCATGGCGCTGGCCCCCGGTGAGTATGAGTTCACCTGCATGGACTGCGATGGGAAGGGGATCGTGGACGTCATCCAGGTTGACGGTCGGGTTCTTCCCGAGGACTGCGAGGACTGCGACGGGTCGGGTGTCGTGCGGCTGGAAGAGGACGAGGCGCAGGAGATGGTCGACTTCGGGCGTTCGCCTCTCCGCGGCCCGCTCTGATCCTCGACCGGTCCCACTTTCGGCGATAGCAGTACCTTTTCGATCGACAGTCGTCGACGACGCACACCCGGAGACGTGATGCCGCTTTTCGGAAGCAAGGGCGACAGCGGTGGCCTGCGTCCAGACATTGCAGCGGCCCGCGCTGCGATCACTAACAAGGGAACCGTCGGAATCAGCAAGGCCGTCGACAACCTGGAGTCTCTGCTCGCCCCGGGGGAAACCGTCACGGCAATGACGGTGGCCAATCGTGGCGGCCCGGCGATTCTGGTCGTCACCGACCGGCGAGTCCTGCTGTCCTGGCATCACGTCGGGAACAAGTCTCAGACCGAGGTGCAACTTTCCCAGATCACCGCCGTCAACTTCGAGAGCAAGTGGGGGGCTACGCGAAGCGGGGCTCTCCTGATCGGCACTGCAGGCGGTGCATTGAACGCAGAGGGCATCTTCGGTAAGGAGGGGGAGCGGATCGTCACGGCCATCCGCCGACAGATGGCAGCTGGCTCCGCACCGGCCGGCCCTGCAACACCTCCGCAGTCGGCTGCATCGGCATCACCACCTCCGCCCCCCGGTGTTCCCGCTGGCTGGTACCTCGACTCTGCCGCCGAGGTGCAGCGTTACTGGGACGGCTCCGGCTGGACTGAACACACAGCTCCGATGCCGTCCGACTGAGAGGCAGCCCCGCGTGCGTGAGGGAAGCCCAGCGCCGGGTTTGCGCGTCCGACCCCAAACGTCCCAGTCCTTCGACGGCGGTTGATGACCATGCCGTTCGTGTGCCACCAGTAGAGGACCCCGTCGAGTGTCGATCGAGCGCCAGTAGCGGAACCGCCACTACCGATCGAACCCGTGGTCCACGATCAGCACGTACAGCGCCTCGTGGCCGTCGCCTAGCCCGGCCGCGCGGGCTGGCTGCCGCACCACGTACCAGTGCGGGATGTCGGGCCTCGTGCTGGGGAACGTCCACCGGCTCGCGGCGATGTAGGCCGCACAGCGGCCACGAGCGAAGGGTCGCTAGGACTGCCGAACTGACCCGCTCCGATCGGTGTGCCGGGCGAGCACGCCCTGCACCTGGCCGGAGCGCACCGCGTCTAGCAGCGCCCGGCAGCCAGGCCGGGGCTCGCCGGAGTACGCGCTGAGGTCGTTGTCGGAGAAGGTCGCCACGACCTCCCAGCCGAGCCGACGAGCCGGCGCCGGGCCCTCGGTCTCCTGGCGCTCGACGCCGAGACCCGCGCCCTCGCGGTCCTTGGAGATGCGGGTGTAACCCCGATGCGGAGCTTCGGCGTCTCGCTCATCACTGCCACCAATCGATCCGCTCGCCGCTCACGTGGGAGTCGATCTCGCGGTATAGACCGCTGGCGACGAACTCACGCTGGAGCCCTGGCGCACTCGGGTGGCATCGCTCGACCATTGCGCCGTACCGGATCAGGGGGCTAATCCGCTTGGCGGGCTCACCCAGCAACACAAACACGGGCGGATCCGGGCGCTCGTCCAGCAGCCGGATGATCCGGTCGGTGTAGGTCTCCCAGATGTGCGCGTGACCGTAGGTGCCCTCGGCGGGCGAGTAGGTCAGCGCACGGTTCAGCAGCAGCACGCCCTGACCTGCCCAGGCCGACAGATCGCCATTCAGGTTCGGCACGGGGCTGCTGTCGATTGGGAAGTCGTGGAGCACGGCCTTGCGCAGGTTACGGACCGCAGCACGGCGTCCAAACGGCATCCCGGCGGGCAGGCTGAATGCAAGGCCGATGGCGGCCCGCTCATCCGGGTACGGGTCGATGCCGAGAAGCACCACCCGCACGTCCTCGAAGGCCGTCGCGTTGAGCGCGGCGAACTCCAGCCCGTCCCTCGGGTACACCGGACCGCGGTGCCGCGCCTGTCGTACATGGTGCAGTTCCTTCACCGGCTCTGGCAGCACGCCGTACCAGGGCCACCGAGCGGCAGCGTGGGCGGCGATGTCGTCGGCTTCCTCGGCGGGCAGGCCGTCCAGGGCCTCGAAGTCAATGCTCACCACGAACTCTCGGCAGCCGCAGCCGGTCTCACAGCCATTCCTTCACGCCGCCGTGGTGGCTGCCGGTCCCGTGGCCCCGCGCGAACGAGTACGTGCCGTCGTTCAGCAGCGCAGTGGCACCCTCGGGCGCGGGCAAAGCCAGCGGGGCCGCGGCGGCTGCCACTGCGACCACGGTCGCTGCCTTGCGCGCCGATGGCCACTTCCACGCCACAAGCGACGCTGCCACAGGCACCAGCGCCAGGGAGACCTTGACGATTGCGTCAGTCCGGGGAGTCATGATCTTGGTCATCAGATCCCGCCCTCGAACTCGTGATCTACGTCCTTCAGCCGATCCCCTTGCACGTCGTATGCGAGCGGGTGTTCACCGGCAGGTACACCGCAGACCGCGCAGCGGTGATCGTCCGAGTACGAGAGGTGGCCATGGGGGTCGGAATCCCACCTGTTTTCGGTCGCAGGCACCTCTACCTCGTCCCCACGGATGGGGCAGGACTGGCTCGCCATCAGGGCTCCTCCGCGCGTTGAGGAGACCCAGGGATTGGGGCCCCACTCACATATGTAGTTTGCCGTGTTGCGCATCGGCCACGGCCCGAGAGGCGGGCGCGCTGCCCGGCGGGCGCTGGGCGAGCATGACGCGCGAGGGCTCGACCGCCACGACGGCGCGGTCGCGGGGCTCGTAGGACCCGGCGCCCGCGCCGACGTTGAGCACCCGACGGGGCCGAGCGCGGACCCGATGAGGGCACGCCAGGTGGGGTCCTCGCGCCGCCGGCCGCCGTAGCCGTGGCCGATCCGCTCGTACGCCGTGCCCGGCCCGCAAGCGGGGTTCGAGGGGCCGGCGGTCATGAACGCACCCGGTCCCGGCCGGCGCGGTCAGATCCCGGTGGTCGAGCGCGGGTAGGCGATCGCCGGGTCCGTGAGCACGTTGACGAGGTAGGGGATCCCGCTGGCGAACGCGCGGTCGAGCGCGGGCCCGACCTCGGCCGGGTCGGTGACCGTCTCGCCGCCCCCGCCGAGCGCGGTGACCACCTGGTCGTAGCGGGTGCCCGGGGTCAGCTCGGCCGCCACGTCGTAGGAGTACAGGAACTGCATGGGGTGCTTCTCCAGGCCCCAGATGCCGTTGTTGCCCACGACCATCACCACGGGCAGCCCGTGGCGCACGAGGGTGTCGACGTCCATCAGCGAGAACCCGGCCGCGCCGTCGCCGAGCAGCAGCACCACCTGGCTGGAGGGCCGGGCGACGCGCGCCGCCACTGCGTACCCGAGCCCGGTGCCGAGGCACCCGTAGGGGCCGGGGTCGAGCCAGCCGCCGGGGCGGGACGGCTCGACGTACCTGCCGGCGTAGGAGACGAAGTCGCCGCCGTCGCCGATGACGACGGCGTCCTCGGCGAGGCGGGGCAGCAGCTCGCCGTAGATGCGGGCCGGGTGGATGGGGTCGCGGTCGCTGCGCAGGTCGTCGGCGTCCTTGTCGAGCGCCGCCGCCGCGATGCCGGCGAGGTGCCCGGCCCAGTCGGCGTACGACGGCGTCCGCAGCTGGTGCTCGAGGCCCTCGCGCAGGGCGTCGAGGGCGAGCCCGAGGTCGCCGACGACGCCCGCGCCGAGCTCGAGGTGCGCCGCGAGCTGGTCCGGTGCGTCGACGACGTGCACCACGCGCGCCGGCGCGGACCCGTCCTTGCCCCCGAAGACGCCGTAGCCGAGGCGGAAGTCCAGCGGCGTGCCCACCACGACGACGACGTCGGCGCCGGCGAACGCGGCGCCGCGGGCCCGGGTGACCAGCAATGGGTGCCGGGCGGGGAGGACGCCGCGCCCCATGCCGTTGGCGATCACCGGGATGCCGGCCCCCTCGGCCAGGCGCACGGCGGCGTCCTCCGCGCCACCCGCCCAGACGTCACCGCCCAGCACGAGCACCGGGTGCGCGGCCTCGGCGAGCAGCCGCACCGCCTCGTCGACGTCGTCGGGGTCCGGCGCCTGGGGGGCGGGAGCCGCCGCGACCGGGGCCGGGGAGTCGGCGTAGGAGAAGAGCACGTCCATCGGGACGTCGAGGAACACCGGCCCGCGGTGGGGCGCGGCGGCCGTGGCGAACGCGTCGGCGACCGCGGACCCGACCGCAGCGGGGTCGTGCACGGTCGCCGCGTGCTTGGTGACCGGGGCGAGCAGCGGCGGCTGGTCGAGCTCCTGGAGCGCCCCGGAGCCCCAGCGGTTGTCCGGCGAGCGCCCGCCCAGCACCACGAGCGGCGAGCCGTTGAAGTGCGCGGTGGTGATGCCGCTGACGGCGTTGGTGACGCCGGGACCCGCGGTGACCACCGCGAGCCCGGGCGTGCGGGTGAGCTTGGCGGTGCCCTCGGCGGCGAACACGGCGGTCTGCTCGTGGCGCACGTCGACCAGCCGCAACGGCGCCTGCCCGGACGCGACGCCCTCCTTGCCGCCGACGGCGGCGTCGTAGAGCGGGAACACGTGCGCCCCGGAGAGGGTGAACATCGTGGTGACGCCGTGCGCGGCGGCGGCCGCCACCGCGTGCGTGCCGCCGTGGCCGTGGAGGGTCTCGTCCGTCATGGCCGACAACCTACCCGCGGGTAACGAGCGGGGTCAGGGTCCTGTCACGTCGAGGTCGGCGACCTCGGCGACCACGGCGAAGCCGAGCCGCTCGTAGACGCCGTTGCTCGTGGGGTTGGCGGCGTCGGTGTAGAGCATCACGGTGCTCGCGCGCCCGAGGACGTCGGCCACCACCGCGGAGGTGACCGCCGCGGCGTAGCCCTGCCGGCGGTGCTCGGCCGGCGTGTAGACCGGCCCGATCCGCGCGACCGCGCCGCCGGGGTAGTCCACGAGGGGCGCGTGCCCGGCCATCGACACCGGGACGCCGTCGACCTCCCAGAAGCGGAAGCTGTCCAGCCGGGCGAGCACGGACTCGCGCGGGTCCGGCAGGAAGGTCCCGGCGTCCTCGGCGAACCGGCGCATCCAGTCGGCGGCGAGGTCGACGTCGTCCTCGCCGAGCGCCCGGGCTTCGCCGGGCACCCCGGCGGCCGGGACGAACTCGCCGAGCACGAGCAGCCGTTCGCGCATCCGCGGGGCGGTGACCCAGCCGGCCGACGCGGCGACCCGGTGGGCGACCTCGGAGGGGCCGATGACGCCGGGCGGACGGCGGCCCGAGGCGAGGATCCCCGCCGCGAGCGCGTCCGCGGCAGCGGCGTCCATGGGCCCGACGAGCAGGCGGTAGGGCTCGGTCCACAGCGCCGCGCCGGCCACCGCGCCGTCGTGCTCGACGACGTACCACGTCTCGCTCTCGTAGCGCCGGCCCTGCGCCACGCCGGTCGCCACCGACCCGAGCACGTTGGTGCGTACCGGGTCGGCGGCGCGGTAGGCCGCTGTCTCCGCGAGGAACGCCCGGGCGTCGGGCGAGGTGCGCAGCTCCACGAGGTACCCCCTGTCCTGGTGCGGCGATGGTCGCCTGCCGCGGGCCGCGGCGTCGACCTGGTTCCCGCGCGCGCGGTGCCGCCCGCCCTGCGGTGGACCAGTAGCGTTGCGGCGTGGCCAGGTTCGACGACGTCGCGCGGGACCGGACGGACCTGTCCGAGGCCGACCTCGACCACCTGCGCGCCCTGGTCGCGGACTGGACCCTGCTCTCGGACCTCGCCTTCGCCGACCTCGTGCTCTGGCTGCCCACGTGGCACGGCGGCGGCTTCGTGGCGGCGGACCAGGTGCGTCCCACCACCGGGCCGACCGTGCTCTTCGACGACATCGTGGGCCAGTACGCCGCGCGGGGACGCCGTCCCCTGCTCGACCGCGCGGTGGCCGCGCGGGCCGTCGTGGCCGACCGCGGCGTGTCCGGGCCGGCGCCCGTGGAGGCGATCCCGGTCATCCGGTCCGGCCGGCTGCTCGGCGTCGTGGAGCGCCACTCCGGGCTGTCCGGCCGCGACGTCGGGGCGCTCGAGCAGCACTACCTCGAGGCGGCCGACGAGCTGGCCGTGATGGTGGTGGACGGCACGTTCCCGCCCGCGCAGCCGCTGGCCCGCACCGGCTCTCCGCCCCGTGTGGGGGACGGGCTCGTGCGCGTCGACCCCGACGGGATGGTCGTCTTCGCCAGCCCCAACGCCCGCTCGGCCTACCACCGGCTCGGGCTGGCGACCGACCTGCTCGGCGTGCACCTCGCCCGCACGAGCGCCAAGCTCGCGCGCCGGCCGGGACCGGTCGACGAGGCGCTGGCCGTGGTCGCGTCCGGCCGCGCGGCCGGCGGCGCCGAGGTGGAGAACGCGGGTGCCGTGGTGACCCTGCGCGGCGTGCCGCTGCGCCGGTCCGGCGTGCACGTGGGGGCGCTGGTGCTGGTGCGCGACGCCACCGAGATCCGGCGCCGCGACCGGCAGATCCTGAGCAAGGACGCCACCATCCGCGAGATCCACCACCGCGTGAAGAACAACCTGCAGACCGTCGCCGCCCTGCTGCGGCTCCAGGCGCGCCGCATCGACACCCCGGAGGCCAGGGCCGCTCTCGAGGAGGCCGTGCGCCGCGTCGGCGCGATCGCCGCGGTGCACGAGACGCTCGCGCACACCCCGGGGGAGAAGGTCGACGCCGACGAGATCGCCGACCGGCTCGTCGCGCTCGTGCGCGACATGGCCGTCACCTCGCGCGCGGTGTCGGTCACCCGGGTGGGCTCCTTCGGCATCCTGTCCGCCGAGGTGGTCACCCCGCTGGCGATGGCCCTCGGCGAGCTGCTGCAGAACGCCGTGGAGCACGGCAAGGGCGCCGACGTGCGGCTGGTCGCCGCGCGCGAGGACGGCCGGCTCTCGGTGTCCGTCGACGACGAGGGGCCCGGCCTCCCCGAGGGCGCCGACCCGTTCGCCACCCACCGCCTGGGACTGCAGATCGTGCGCACGCTGGTGACCGAGGAGCTCGGCGGGACGCTGGAGCTGGGACCGGGCCCGGACGGGCGCGGCACGCGCGCCCAGGTGGTCGTGCCGCTGGGGCGCTGACCGGACCGGGTCGGGCGGGTCAGGACACGCGCGGAGGGCCGGGACCCTGTGGTCCCGGCCCTCCTGCGACGTCGGTCTCTACAGGCCTGCGCGGGCTGCGCGGGCGCGGGCGTTGCGGCGCTTGAGAGCGCGGCGCTCGTCCTCCGACAGCCCGCCCCAGACACCGGCGTCCTGGCCGCTCTCGAGGGCCCAGGCCAGGCACGTCTCCATCACGGGGCAGCGACGGCACACGGCCTTCGCCTCCTCGATCTGCATGAGTGCCGGGCCGGTGTTCCCGATCGGGAAGAACAGCTCCGGGTCCTCGTCACGGCAGGCTGCCTCGTGGCGCCAGTCCATGCGTGCGTCCTCCTGGTGAGCCGGGAGCGGGGGGTTGCTCCCGGTGGGTGCGGGGGTCCGCTCCGGCACCTTGTGAATGCCGTCACGAGCCCGTCCCCGCGCGCGGCCCGGCGGCAGGTCGCCGTCGACGGAGCGCGCGTGGACGCCGGCACGCCCGAGCGGGGCCGGCCGACGGGTACGACCCTCACACACCGCGGGGGCCGCGTCCAGACTTTTCGCTGAGAGCACGCTCTGAACCGCTGTCACCTTGCTCACAGAGAGTGGCGGAACTCCGCCGGCCCCGCCTACACGAGCACGCTGAGCGCGCGGGGGCGCGAACGGAACGTGACCGACGCCACGGCGCCCACCGCCTCCCCGTCGATCTGCAGCGACGTCGGCCGCGAGGCGAGCACCTCGAGCTCGGACTGGTCGTGCAGGGTGAGCAGGCCGCCGAACGGGTAGCGGCGGGGGCGCCGCACCAGCATCTGCCGCACGTGGCCGAGGGCGTGGAGCACCGCGAGGCTGCGCGGGGCGAACACGTCGAGCCCGGTGTCGAAGGACGCGTGCGGGCAGGGGTCGACCGGCAGCGGGCCGAGGAAGGTCCACGGCGAGGAGTTGGCGATGATCGTGAGGAACAGGCCCTCGACGTCGGCGACCCCGGCCCGGCGGACGGTGAGCGCGGGCTCGCGCCGCTCGGTGCGCAGCAGCACCTGGCGCACGGCGGTCTGGAAGTAGCGCGCCGGCGTGGCCTCCTTGCCCTCGGCCCGCTGGCGCTCCATCTCCTCGACGATCTCGGCGTCGACGCCGAGGCCCGCGTTGCACAGGAACCACCGGGTGCGTCCGTCGTAGGCGGCGGTGCCCAGGCCGATGGTGCGCGAGCGCTTGTGCTCGATCGACTCGATCAGCGCGCCCGTGGCCTCGACCGGGTCCTCCGGCAGCCCGATCGACCGGGCGAAGACGTTGGCGCTGCCGCCGGGGACGGTGCCCAGGGTGGGCACGTCGTGGCCGGGGCCGTCGGCGAGCAGCCCGTTGACCACCTCGTTGACAGTGCCGTCGCCGCCGAGCGTGAGGACGACGTCGAGCCCGTCGCGGCGCGCCTGCCGGGCCAGCGCGGTGGCGTGGCGGCGGTGGGTGGTGTCGGCGACGTCGAGGTCGAGCGCGGAGGAGAGCGCGTGGACGATCACCTCACGGGTGCGGGCGCTCGTGGTCGTGGCCCTCGGGTTGACCACCAGCAGACCACGCACGGGACGAGGGTAACCGGTGACGCCGGGGCGCCCCGGCGTCTGGCAGGGTGGCCGCGTGGCCCGACACGACCCCGAGGACGAGCCGACCGCGGCTCCGGCCGGTGCCGGCCGGCGGATGCCGGGCGCGCTGCTCGCCGCCGTGGTGGTGGCCTGGGTGGAGGCGCTGGCCATCGTCGGCTACACCGTGGGCATCGTGGTGTCCGGCGCACGCGAACCGGGCTCGGTGGCCGCCACGCCGGTGCTCGCCGTGATCTACCTGGCCTTCGCCGCGGGGATCGCCGTGTGCGGCCGGGCCCTCGCGCAGCGGCGCCGCGCGGCGCGCACGCCCTTCGGCGTCATCCAGCTGTTCGGCCTCGTGGTGGGCTGGACGCTCACCCAGGGGGACGGCGACCTCACCCATCGGGTGGGGTACGCCGTGCTCGCGGTGTCGGTGCTCGGGATCGCGCTCGTGGTGAGCCCGGCGCTCGGCGAGGAGCTCGACCGCTAGGTCGAGCCGAGCGGGACAGGCAGGGCGAGGAGCCCGTCCCCGGGTCTCAGTCGTCCTGCGTCATGCCCTCGCGCAGGGTGGCCAGCGAGCGGGCCAGCAGCCGCGACACGTGCATCTGCGAGATCCCGACCTCCTCCGCGATCTGGCTCTGCGTCATGCCGTGGAAGAAGCGCAGGGCGAGGATCCGCCGCTCGCGCGAGGGCAGCGCGGCCAGCAGCGGCTTGAGCGACTCGCGGTACTCCACCGCCTCGAGGTCGACGTCGTCCGCCCCGAGCCGGTCGGCCAGGCTCACCCCGTCGTCGCTGCCGTCGCCGAGCTGGGCGTCGAGGCTGTGGGTGCTGTAGGCCTGCGCCCCCTCGAGCCCCTCGATCACCTCGTCCTCGGTGATCTCGAGGTGCGCGGCGAGCTCGGCCACCGTCGGCGAGTGCCCGGTCTTCTGCGCGAGCTCGGCGGTGGCCCGGCCCAGCGCGATGCGCAGCTCCTGGAGCCGGCGGGGCACGCGGATGGCCCAGCCCTTGTCGCGGAAGTGGCGCTTGATCTCGCCCACGATCGTGGGCGTGGCGTACGTCGAGAGCTCGAGCCCGCGCTCGGGCTCGAACCTGTCGACGGCCTTGATCAGTCCGATCGTGCCCACCTGCACGAGGTCCTCGAGCGGCTCGCCGCGGTCGCGGAAGCGCCGCGCCAGGTACTGCACCAGCGGCAGGTGCAGCGTGACCAGCTCGTCGCGTGCCCGGCGGCGTGCCGGGTCGTCCGGCGGGGTCGAGGCGATGACGTCGATGAGCTCGCGCTCGCGGCGGCGCTGCTCGGGTCCCCACCGCGAGGTGCGCTGCTCGGGGACCGCGGCGTCGGCGTCCGGGCCCGGCTCGGCGTCGGCGTCGCTGTCCGTGCCCGTGGCGGTCTCGGTCTCGGTCTCGGTGGTGGTGCCGGTCTCGTCGCCGGTCCCGTCGGTGACGGGCTCCGTCACCGCGGCCTGCCCGTCGTCGCGCCGCGCCTGCGCCGGCACGGACGCCACGCGGTCGTCCTCGTCGCCGGCGCTCATGCCTCGACCGCGCTCGCCGCCGACCGCGACGTGCGCAGCACCACGGTGACGTCGTGGGCGTCGACGGTGGCGGTGATGTCGTCGACGAGGGCGGTGAGCACCGCCCACGCGAAGGTGCCGGTCTCGGGCAGGCTCCCGCGCGAGGTGCGCGCGGAGATCGCGATGTCGAGCCGGCCGTCGTCGTGCGGCGTGAACACGCACTGCAGGTCCGCGCCGGGCTCCACGCGGTCGATGAGCATGCTCACGACCTCGTCGACGGCCAGCCGCACGTCCTCGAGCCGGTCGATGTCGAAGTCGAGCCGGGCGCAGCAGGCGGTGGCCGTGGTGCGGGCCAGGACCACCCAGGCGCTCGACGCCGGGAGCCGCAGCCGGATCGGGGAGCTCACGCCGCGAGGCTAACGCGCCGCGGCCCCTGCGTCGCCGTCGTCGCCCGGCTGCGGCGCCGCGCCGGGCACCGCACCGCCGCGCGCGAGCGCCGTCAGCGCCTCCCCGGTGACGCGGTGGACCGTCCACTCGTCCATGGGCACCGCGCCGATCGAGCGGTAGAAGCCGAGCGCGGGCTCGTTCCAGTCCAGCACCCACCACTCGAGCCGGCGGTAGCCGCGCTCCTCGCACACCGCGGCCAGCGTGCGCAGCAGCGCGGTGCCGTAGCCCGTGCCGCGCAGGTGGGGGCGCACGTAGAGGTCCTCGAGGTAGACCCCGTGGGTCCCCGTCCACGTGGAGGTGTTGAGGAACCACAGCGCGAACGCCCCCAGGCGGGTGCCGTGTTCGGCGTCCGGGTGCTCGACCACGTGCGCGTACGCGGCAGGCGCGCCGCTGGGCGTGGTGGACTCCGTGCCCGGCGCGTGCGCCGTGCCGCCGAACAGCAGCGCCGTGAGCTGCTCCTCGGTCGACTCGACCTCGTGCGCCGCGCGCTCGTACTCGGCCAGCTCGCGGATCATCGCCAGGATCTCGGGGACGTCGCCCGGCAGCGCCGGGCGCACGCGGCCCGTGGTGTCGTCGGTCACGGGCACATCCTGCGCTATCGCCCGAGCAGGCTGTTGAGCTGGTCGCCGACCGCCGTCACCTCCTGCGGGGTCATCCAGCCCTCCTTGAGGCAGCGGCCGTAGATGTTCTTCGCGGCGGTCTGCGAGTCGGCCTGGACGGCGCCGGCGAGAGCAGGGTCGGACAGGTCGGCCAGGAGGGGTTCGAGATCGGTGGCCAGGTCCGGGTCGTGGATCTGCGCCGCGTCGCGCAGCGCCGTGACGTCGGCGCGCATGGCGGCGTCGGACTCGTGGTCCTTCACGGCTCCGAGGAGCAGCGCGGTGAACGAGCGGCACCCGTCCGCGGGGCTGCCGATGACGAAGGTCCGCGTCTCGGGTGCGCGACCGGTCCACCAGCCCAGGACCACGGCCAGCAGCACCGCACCGGTGACCGCCCCCACGGCCGGGAACCGCCACAGCGGTGTCGGCGTCCCGCCCGGCGCACCGCCGCGCGGGATCGCGACGAGGAGCGCGACAGCGCTGCCCGCGATGAGCAGGCCGACCAGCCCGCCGATGAGGAACGCGGCCTGCTCGCCCTGGACCGCGGTGCCCGGGTAGAGGTCCGTGCGCAGGGCGAAGGTCGCCGACACCAGCGCGGACCAGCCCAGCACCGACCATCCCCACCGCCGGCGGTAGCGCGTCCAGTAGTCCGGGCGGCGGTCGGGGGTAGCGCCAGACCGCCGTCCACGCGGTCCCGTCCCAGAACCGCTCGACCGTCGGGTCGGTGGGGTCCGGGTAGTACGCCGCGGGCGGGGCGACCGCCGCAGGCGGGGCGCCGGGCGCGGGAGACGGTGACGAGGCGGGCGGCGGCGGAGGGGGCGGCGGGGAGGGGGCGCCTCCGGCCACGGGCGGTGTCCAGGGGTCGATCGGGTCGCCGCCCTCGACCGGATCGGCCGGCGCTCGCCCGGTGTCGTCGCTCATCGCGTCCCCCCTCACGACTCGGTGGTCCCGGCCACCGTAGCGGCCCGGCTCCGTCGCCCGGCGCACCCGGCCACCGGACCACCGTGCGGGTGACCGCGGCGTCCGCGCCTGCGGCCGGCGGCACGTGCGGCATGCTCGGTCGGGAGCCGGCGTCGACGGGACGCCGGACGAGGTGGAGGAGGGCTCGTGCCCGACCTGGCGGACGACCCGCGGACCTGGAGCGTCGACGCGCTCACCCTCGCCTTCAGGTCCGGCGTCGTGTCGCCGGTGGAGGCGACGCGTGCCGCGCTGGATCGCATCGCGCGGGTCGACCCCGTGGTCAACGCGTTCGTCTGGGTGGACGGCGACGACGCGCTCGAGCAGGCGCGGGCCAGCGAGGAGCGCTGGCGGGCCGGCACGCCGCGCTCGCCGATCGACGGCGTGCCCACCACGGTCAAGGACCTGCTGCCCTGGCGGGGGCGCCCCACCCGCAAGGGGTCGGTGCACACCTCGACCGAGCCGGCCACCGAGGAGGCGCCGACGGTCGAGCGGCTGCGCGAGGCGGGCGCCGTCGTCCTCGGAGCCACCACCACGCCGGAGTTCGGCTGGAAGGGCGGTGGCGACTCCCCGCTCACCGGCATCACCCGCAACCCCTGGGACACCTCGCGCACCACCGGCGGGTCGTCGGCGGGCGCCGCCGCGGCGGCCGCGACCGGCATGGGAGTCCTGCACGTCGGCACCGACGGCGGCGGGTCGGTGCGCATGCCCTCGGCCTTCTGCGGCGTCTTCGGGCTCAAGCCGACCCACTCCGTCGTGCCGATCCACCCGGCCGCCGTCTCGGGCCTGCTCAGCCACGTCGGGCCGATCACGCGCCACGTCCGCGACGCCGCGCACCTCATGGCGGCGATCGCGCGTCCGGACCACCGCGACGTGTACCCGTCGCAGCTCGACGGGCGGTCCTGGATCGAGGGTCTCGACGACGGCGTGCGCGGTCTGCGCGTGGCGTTCACCCCGACGTGGCCGCGCGCGCAGGTCGACCCCCAGGTGGCCGACGCCGTGCGCCGCACGGTCGACGTGCTCGCCGGGCTCGGCGCGGAGGTGGACGAGGTCGAGGCGCCCGGCGCCGACGTGCGCGACGCGTTCCTCGCGCTGTGGGACGGCGCCCTCGGCCGCGCGCTGCGCGGCCTGCCGCCTGAGGCGCTCGAGCGCAGCGACCCCGGGCTCGTGGCGACCACCCGGCGTCGCGAGTCGCTGAGCGCCGACGCCTTCCTCGACGCGGACGCGGTGCGCGCCGAGTCGACGCTGCGCTTCTCCACGCTGCTCACCCGCTACGACGTCCTCGTGTCGCCCACCGTGCCGGTGCAGGCCTTCCCGGTGGGCCAGGACGTCGCCGACCCGAGCACCCAGGAGCACTGGATCGACTGGACGCCGTTCACGTACCCGGTGAACATGACGCGGCACCCCGCGGCCGCGGTGCCGGTCGGTCTCTCCACGGAAGGCCTCCCGCTCTCGATGCAGGTCGTCGGCCGCCACTTCGACGACCGGCTCGTGCTGCGCGTCGCGCAGGCCGTGCAGACCGCGCAGCCCTGGGAGCTCCCCCCGCTGTGACCGGGTCAGCGCGTGCCGGCGCCCGGGCGGCCGTGCCGGCGCGGGTCGGCACCTGGTGCGGCGCCCGCCGCCGCCGCGGCGAGGTCAGTGAGCCGCCCGAGGTTGGTGCGCATGAGCGCCGCGAGCGCCGGCCCGCGCCGTGCGGCGACCCACTGCTCGAAGGAGACGCGCAGCACCGCGATGCCTGACTCAGCCGCGAGGCGGGCATCGGCCGTCGGGATGCCCTGCCGACCCAGCGCGGCGGCTAGGCCGTCGGCGATGCGGGACATCTTGATGAGCTCGCGCTCCCGAAGCTCGGCGTTGGCCGAGACCACCGCGTGGCGACGTCGCGAGAAGTCGCGGTCCGCGCCCAGGAGCTCCGCGGCCACGTCCAGCGTGGCGGCGACGGCGTCGAGCGCACCGCCCGTGCGGGCGGCGTCCTCGGCGGCGGCCACGAGCCCCTCCTGGAGCCGGTCGGAGCCGGAGAACAGCACCTCCTTCTTGTCCGGGAAGTGCCGGAAGAAGGTGCGTGCCGTCACTCCGGCGCGCTCGGCGATGTCGGCGACCGTCGTGTCGTCGTAGCCGCGCTCCTCGAACAGGTCCAGGGCCGCGACGGCCAGGCGGCCGCGCGCGTCCGGTTCCCATCTCGCCATGGCCGAGATCCTAGGGGATGACATGATGTGACATCAGGTTTAGAGTGATGACACACAATGACATCGCTTCGCGCCCAGCGCGGACCTGGAGGGACTCATGCGTCTGTTCGTCACCGGAGCGTCCGGCTGGATCGGTTCGGCCACCGTCCGCTCACTGCTCGCTGCAGGTCACGAGGTCGTCGGCCTGGCACGCTCGACCGGATCTGCCGAGACCGTGGAACGGCTCGGTGCCAGGGCCCGCAGGGGCGACCTCACCGACCTCGACTCGCTGCGCGCCGGCGCCGCGGACTCCGACGGCGTCGTGCACCTCGCCTATCTGCACGACTTCTCCCGGATCGCCGACGCGGCGCGGCTGGATCTCGAGGCGATCACGGCACTCGGCGAGGCACTCGAGGGCAGCGGGCGCCCGCTGGTCGTGGCCTCCGGAACGATGGGCCTGGCACCCGGCCGGGTCGGGACCGAGGGGGACGTGCCCGACCCGAGCGCGCATCCGCGCTCGGCGAGCGCCTACGCCGTCGCGGCCCTCGCCGATCGTGGCGTGCGCGGAGTGGTCGTGCGGTTCGCCCCCACCGTGCACGGCCCGGGCGACCGCGGCTTCGTCGCGGCGCTCGTCGCGGCCGCCCGTGAGCGGGGCGTGTCGGCGTACGTCGACGACGGCGCGAACAGGTGGCCCGCGGTGCACCGCCTCGACGCGGCGGAGCTGGTGCGTCTCGCGGTGGAGCAGGCGCCCCCCGGCTCGGCGGTGCACGCCACGGCGGAGCCGGGGATCCCGAGCCGGGAGATCGCCGAGGCGATCGGGCGCAACCTCGGCCTGCCGGTGGTCTCGGTCCCTCGCGAGCGCGCGACGGACCACTTCGGTTGGATCGGGATGTTCTTCGGTGCCGATGTGCCGGCCTCGAGCGAGCGCACCCAGGCCCTGCTCGGCTGGCGTCCGACGAACCCCGGCCTGATCGCCGACCTCGACGCCGGTCTCTACACCGCGGGGCTCTGAGGACGCATCGGGAGCATGCACCCCGGTACCACGACGGAGCCCCGCACCGACGAGCGGTACGGGGCTCCAGGACGAGCAGGTCGGATCAGGCCTTCTTGGTCTCCCAGAAGATCTCGGCGATCTCGTCGATCTTCGCGAGCAGCTGGTCGGCGACGGCGACGTCGAGCGAGCCCTTGGTGCCGCCCGCGCCCGCGAGCTTGGTCGCCTCGTTGAACAGCGAGTTGAGCTGCGGGTACTTCTCGAAGTGCGGGGCCTTGAAGTAGTCGGTCCACAGCACCCAGAGGTGGTGCTTCACGAGGTCCGAGCGCTCCTCCTTGATGGAGACGGCCCGGTCCTTGAACACCTGGTCGTCGCTGGCGTGGTACTTCTCGATGCACGCCTTGACGGACTGCGCCTCGATCCGTGCCTGGGCAGGGTCGTAGACGCCGCACGGGAGGTCGCAGTGCGCGTGCACGGTCACGGTCGGGGCGAGCAGACGGCGCATCATGGTGGCCTTTCGTCGGGGGTCGGACGATCCAGGGACTCTCTCGGCGACACTACCCCCGACGGTGCACGACGGCAGCGGCAGGAGGCAGCGGTGCGGACGCGCGGGGACGAGGGTCCGCGACCGCTGCTGCCGTGGAGCCTCGCCCGCGTCGAGGGCTCGTCGATGCAGCCCACCCTGCGCGCCGGCGACCGGCTGCTGTGCCGCACGACCGACGGCGGCGAGGTGCGTCCCGGGCAGGTCGTCGTCGCGCACCGGCCGGACCGGCCGGGACTGCTCGTGGTCAAGCGCGCCGTGCACCGCGACCGCGGCGGGTGGTGGCTCGAGGGCGACCACGAGCAGGGCTCGCACGACTCGTGGGTGTTCGGCCCGGTGCCCGACTCCGCGGTCGTCGCGCGGGTCGTCCTGCGGCTGTGGCCCCGGCCCCGTCGGGTGTGACGAGGGCGACGCGCCGGCCCACGGCGCGGGGGAGCGCCCTGTGCCATGCTGTCGGCGCGGGTGACCCCCGCGTCGCAGCCAGAACCGGAGTCCGCGTCACCGGTGCGCCCCGGTCCCGACCGCCCCCGCTGCCGACCACGTCCCGAAGGACCTCCTGTGCTGCCGTCCACTCCGGAGCGCCAGGACGACGCCGACCGCTACGCGGCCCACGACGCCGATCCTGCCTTCCCCCTGCACGTCCTGGGCAAGATCGAGGTGCGCCCGACCGTGCGCGTCCGCGACAACGCGGGGCTCGCCCTCGCCTACACGCCCGGCGTCGGCCGGGTGTCGCAGGCGATCGCGGAGGACGAGTCGCTGTCGTGGCGCTACACGTGGCGCTCCAACTCGATCCTCATCGTCACCGACGGCACCGCGGTGCTCGGCCTCGGCGACATCGGGCCCGTCGCGGCGCTCCCGGTGATGGAGGGGAAGTCCCTGCTTTTCAAGGAGTTCGCCAACATCGACTGCGTGCCGATCTGCCTGGCGACCACCGACGTCGACGAGATCGTCGACACGGTCGCGCGCATCGCGCCGGCCTACGGCGGCATCAACCTCGAGGACATCAGCGCCCCGCGCTGCTTCGAGATCGAGCGGCGGCTCCAGGAGCGGCTGGACATCCCGGTGTTCCACGACGACCAGCACGGCACCGCCGTCGTCGTCACCGCGGCCCTGACCAACGCCGCCACGGTCACCGGGCGACGGCTCGCCGACCTGCGCGTCGTGATGTCCGGGGCCGGCGCCGCGGGCGTCGCGATCGCGCGCATGCTGCTCTCGGCCGGAGTGGGCGACGTCCAGGTGTGCGACCGCAAGGGTGTGATCGGCCCGCACCGCGACGACCTCACCGACGTCAAGGCGATGCTGGCCCGCACCACGAACCGGGCCGGCGCGCGGGGGAGCCTCTTCGAGGCGATGCGCGGTGCCGACGTCTTCGTGGGCGTGTCGTCCGGCACCGTCCCCGCCGAGGTGGTCGAGACGATGGCGCCCGGGTCGATCGTGTTCTCCCTGGCCAACCCGACGCCGGAGGTCCACCCGTCGGTGGCGCGGGCGGGTGGTGCGGCGGTGATCGCCACCGGCCGCAGCGACTTCCCCAACCAGATCAACAACGTGCTGGCCTTCCCGGGGATCTTCCGCGGCGCGCTCGACTCCGGCGCCACCCGGATCACCGAGGGGATGAAGCTGGCCGCGGCCGAGGCCATCGCGGGGCTCGTCGCGGGCGACCTCGACCCCGAGCACGTCGTGCCGGACCCGTTCGACCCGCGGCTGGTGCCCGCGGTGAGCGCGGCCGTGGCCGCCGCCGCCGAGCGCGACGGCGTCGTCCGGCGACCGCCCGCGGAGGTGGGGCGCTAGGCGTCCTCGCCGCTGGCCGCGCGCACGGCGGCGAGCCGCTCCCCGCGCAGCCCGACGCAGTCGTGGGCCCAGAACGTGTCGGGGTACACGAGCGCCCCGGTCATGCTGCCGTCGTAGGCGGGCAGGACGACGACCTGGAACGCGGAGTGCGGCACACGCACCGACGGCCGCACCAGCCCGAGCGGCCGCGCGTGCACGAAGCCGAACCGCGAGTAGTAGGCCGGGTCGCCCTCGAGGAACAGCAGCGGCGCGCCCAGCTCCTCGGCGGCGGAGATCGCGCGGCCCACCAGGGCGCCCCCGAGCCCGCGGCGCTGCACCGCGGGTGCGACCGACAGCGGGCTCAGCACGAGCACGTCGACGAGCCGGTCCGGGGCGTCGAGCCAGCCCCAGCTCAGGTGCACGTGGCCGACCACCTCGCCGTCGTGCTCGGCGACGAAGCCGGCGCCGCGGGGGCGCGCGGCCAGCGCCTCGGCGAGGGCCGCGACGGCCAGGCCCTCGTCGCCGAAGGCCGCCTCGACCACCCGGCGCACCGCCGCCGCATCCGTGCCGAGCACCGGGCGTACCCGCGCGTCCCGCAGCGCCTCTGCCACGCGAACCCCTCCGTCCGACGACCCGCGCCGCCGAGCGTAGGTGCGTCGCGATGCCCCGTCGACGCCGTAACCGCCCGGCCCAGGACGGCGCCGGTGCCCCGGGGGCCGCGCGTCGGTACTGTCGGGACGTGCTCGCCGTCTACGCATCCTCGCTCCATCCCGACGACCCGCTGGCGGGGCTCACCGTCGGGGAGCTGCCCGACACCGAGGTGCCCGAGGGCTGGGTCCGCGTGCACGTGAGCGCGGCCAGCCTCAACCACCACGACCTCTGGAGCCTGCGCGGGGTGGGCCTGCCCGCCGAGCGGCTGCCGATGATCCTGGGCTGCGACGCCGCCGGGGTGCTGGACGACGGCTCGGCCGTCGTGGTGCACGGCGTCATCGGCGATCCCGAGGCGGGCGGCGGCGACGAGACGCTCGACCCGCGGCGCACCCTGCTCTCGGAGCTGCACCCCGGCACCTTCGCCGACACCGTCGCCGTGCCGGCGCGCAACGTGCTGCCCAAGCCCGACGACCTCACGTTCGAGGAGGCGGCCTGCCTGCCCACGGCGTGGCTCACCGCCTACCGCATGATCGCGACCAGGTCCGGGCTGCGGGTGGGCGACACCGTGCTCGTGCAGGGCGCGGGCGGCGGGGTCGCGACCGCGGCGATCCAGCTGGCGGACGCCATGGGCTACCGGGTGTGGGCCACCTCCCGCGACGAGGCCAAGCGCGCCCGCGCGCTCGAGCTCGGCGCCGACCAGGCGTTCGAGTCGGGAGCCCGGCTGCCGGAGCGGGTCGACGCGGTGATCGAGACCGTGGGGGAGGCGACGTGGCCGCACTCGCTGCGGTCGCTGCGCCCCGGCGGCACCGTCGTCGTGTCCGGTGCGACCAGCGGCTTCAACCCGAGCGCGGAGCTCTCGCGCGTGTACTTCCTCCAGCTCAACGTGCACGGGTCGACGATGGGCACCCGCGACGAGCTCGAGGCGCTCATGGCGCTGCTCGTCGACACCGGCCTGCGGCCGACGATCGACTCCACGTTCGCGCTGACCGAGGCGCGGGACGCGCTCGCGCGCATGGCCTCCGGCGACGTCATGGGCAAGCTGGTCCTCACCCGCGCCGCGTAGGGCGAGCGCACTGCCCGGCGCGGGCGCGGGAACCCGGCCCCGGGATCAGGGACTGCTGGGTGCCGCGCTGGTGAGGGTGAGGTAGTCGGCCCGGGTGACGGGCGCCTCCACCAGCCGGCCGTCGGGCAGCGGGACGGTCACCGACGCACCGTGGACGTCGTTGAACACCACGGAGGTCGCGCCCGCGTCGGTGAGGGTGAGCACGACCTGCCCGATGAGCAGCATCTGCTGCGGCGGGGCCAGGCGCAGGAACGTGTCGGACAGCGCCACGACGACCGTGCCCGCGGGCACGGGAGTGGCCGGCGTCGGCTCGACCGAGGCCAGCGGGGCACCGCCCTGCGGGTCGCCCACGAGGGTCTGCAGGTCGCCGGAGGCCGGCGGCTCCGCGAGCAGGGTGAGCAGCTCGGTGGGGGTCACCGGCACGGGTGCGGCGGTCCGGGCGCGCTCGAGGTGGTCGCCGTTGACGAACCACAGCGACACCTCGTTGGCGCCCGCCGTGCTCGACGCGCTCGGCGGTGCGGTGGGCGGCGGCTGGTAGTCCTTCACGGGCTCGGCCGTGTCGGAGACGGGCACCCCGCAGCCGGCCAGGACGGCCGCGGCGACCACCGCGGCGGTGCCGGCCAGGGCCCGGGCCACGAGCCGCCTCACGAGACGCCGTCCTGGAGCACGAGGGTGAAGCGCGACCCGCCCTCGGGGGAGGCGCCCACGAGCACCTCGCCGCCCATGGCGTCGGCGCACTCGCGCGAGATGGCCAGGCCGAGCCCGGCTCCGCCGCTGCGCGCCACCGGGCCGCTGTGCTCGCCGCGCACGAAGGGCTCGAAGAGCCGGTCGTAGTCCACCGGGTCGATGCCGGGGCCGGCGTCGTCGACGTGGATCTCCACCTTGTCGGCGTAGCGCTCGATCGTCACCATCGTGAGCCCCTCGCCGTGGCGCTCGGCGTTGTCGACGAGGTTGCCGATCACCCGCTCGACCCGGCGGGGATCGGTGCGCACTATGGGCCGATCACCCTTGATGAGCAAGGGGATCCCGCGCTCCTCGAGCAGCCGCTCGGTGAGCGCGGCGACGTCGATGGGCTCCTCCTGGACCGGCGCGGACCCGGGGCCGCTGCCGAGCTCGAGGAGGTCGACGAGCGTCTTGGACAGCGCGCGGGCCCGTGAGGCCAGGCTGCTCACCAGCTCGGCGTCGCGCGGGGCGAACGTGGCGCTGTGGTCCTCCAGCAGCGACGCCGTGCCCACGATCGCGGTGACCGGCGAGCGCAGCTCGTGGCTGACGTTCGCGACGAACCTGCGCTCGCGGTTGATGCGGTCCTGCACGGAGTCGGCCATCTCGTTGAACGCCTGGCCGAGCGGGTCGAGGTCCGGGTCGCCGGTGGGCTCGATCCGTGCGGTGAGGTCGCCCGACGCGATCGTCGTGGCACCGGAGCCGAGCGAGGCCACCGGCCGCATGAGGCGTGCGGCCATCCAGCGGCCCACGAGGATGCCGCCGGCGAGGGCGAGCAGGGCGAGGAAGCTGAGGAACCACGCTCCGATGCGCAGCGACCGGTCCAACGCGTCGAGCGGGAACAGCTCGAGGTAGAGGCCGTGCTGCGCGGAGACCGCGACGCCGAAGAACGGCACGCCCTGGACGAGGAAGCGCTGCTGTGCCGCGCCGGAGGCGGCCGCCTCCGACAGCAGGCTCGCGGGCAGGTCCGACGGCGAGACCGTGACCCCTCCGCCGTACCAGACGCCGTTGACCCGGCCCATGGCCTGGGACTCGCCGATCGAGGGCACCGCGGCCAGCGCGTCGCCGGGCTCGGTGCCGTTGGCGAGGTCCGCCTCCACGGCGCGGGCGTCGAGCAGGGCCCGGGTGAGCGAGGACGACTCGCGCTGCGCCACGAGGTAGTTGCGCGCGACGGCGTAGGTCGACAGCGACACCACCACCGCCACCGCGCAGCTCATGAGGCCGAAGGCCAGCGCGACGCGGGACCTCAGCCCCAGCTGCATGGCTCAGGCCTTCAGCCGGTACCCGAAGCCGCGGACGGTCACGAGGTGCTCGGGCTGCGCCGGGTCGGCCTCGATCTTGTTCCGGAGGCGGTACATGAGGTTGTCGACGATCCGCCCGTCGCCCGCGTGCTGGTAGCCCCACACGTGCTTGAGCAGGTAGTCGCGGCTGAGCACCCGCTCGCGCGCGACCATGAGCTCCTGGAGGACCTTGAACTCGGTGCGGGTGAGCGGGATCGCCGTCCCGTTCACATACAGGGCGCCGACGTCCGGGCTCAGGACGAGCGGGCCGCACTCGAGCGTGCCGCCGCTGTCCTCCGGGGTCTGCGAGCGCCGCAGCTGGGCGCCGATGCGGGCCAGCAGCTCGCTGGTGACGAAGGGCTTGGTCACGTAGTCGTCGGCGCCGGCCTCGAGGCCGGCCACGACGTCCTGGCTCTCGGTCTGCGCGGTGAGGATGATGATCGGCACCCGGCTCGACCCCCGCACGGTGCGGACGACGTCGAGCCCGTGGATCCCGGGCAGGCGCAGGTCCACCAGCATGACGTCGGCGGCCTCGTCCATGGCCAGGATCAGGGCCTGCTCGCCGGTCTCGGCCTCGAGCACCTCGTAGCCGGCGTCCTCGAGCGCCACGCGCAGGACCATGCGGATGGCCGGGTCGTCCTCGACCAGCATGACGGAGCGGGACATGGCCCTATTGGACCATCCCCCTGCGGGCCCCCCGGACGACGGCCGGGCGGGTGACACAACTGCGACACAACGACGACCTGTCGACCACCCATAGCCGTCCGTGATCGGTGATAGTCGAGGGGACCGAGCTCGACCCGCACGGAAGGAGACCCCCGACATGACTGCTGTCACCGGTGCCATGCCTGGAGCCCCCGACAGGCTCGTCGGCAGCCTTGCCGAGGAGCGCGAGCTCACCCGCCTCGAGGAGCTGCTCGTCGACCGCTCGGGCAGCGGGATGTGGTGGTCCGCGATGGCCCGCCGCGTCGAGGCGACCATCGACGCCATCTGGGCCGACCGCGCCGCTCCGGAGGGCACGATGGCCCTGCACGAGGAGATCAAGGCGGAGCAGCCCCGCCTCGCCCCCGTCCTCGCCCGGCTCGAGGCCGACCGCCTCGCGCTCGTCGACGAGTTCACCGCCCTGCGGATGCTCGTCAGCCAGTCGGTCGGCGAGTCCGGCGGAGTCGCCCGCGTGATCGCGGCGACCACCGAGGTCATCGCGCTGTTCCGCTCCTACCAGCGTCGCGCACGCGCAGTCGTGTACGACGCCTACTGCGTGGACCTCGGCGTCGGCGGCTGAGGTCTCACGGCCGGCGCTGCCTGGTGGCGCCGACTGACCGGGCTCTCAGGGGCGCGGCGGGGGGTCCGACGCCCCGCCCCTGAGAGCCCCTCGTCATGTCCGGGGCCGGCTCGCCCCGGGTCGCCCTAGGCGATCTGCTCGACCCGGCAGCCCTGCGCCAGGGGGTGGGCCGTCACGAGCGGCTCGACCGCCGCCCGCATCGCGTCGTACGAGGGCCCGTAGACGTAGCCGGCGGTCGTGGTCGGTCCCTCCCAGAACGACTGGAGGCGCCCGACGCCCGCCACTGCCTCGTGCAGGCGGTCGAAGAACTCGTTGACGTCGTGCGCGGCGTACACCTCGTCGGGCAGGCCGGTGCCGTCGAGGTAGATCGCGAGCCCCTCCGCCCGGCCGAGCGGGCGGGTCTGCCCCCCGAGCGAGACGACCGAGCCGCGCGGGGCCCCGATCTCCTCGAGGTAGACGACGAGGGCGTCGAGCAGGTCGTCGGTCGCCCCCACCACGCGCGCGTCGATCCCGCACCCGAGCGGCTCGCCCTCGGGGCTGCGCAGCGTGCCGCCGCCGGTGACCCGGCTGCCCGGCGCGCGCTGCTCGAGCCAGTAGGCGAGCGGGTCCTCGTAGCGGTCGCCCCGCTGCGGGCCGCCGAGGCGGGCGTTGATCCGCACCTGCAGCAGGTCCTGGTCGGCCCCGTTCGTCGAGGGGGTCGTCTCCGCGGTGCTCACGGCGTTCCTTCCTCTGCGCGACGTGTGGCGCCCATCGTGTCAGACGACGCAACCCGGCCGGCGGCCGTCACCCCGCGGGCCGGCCTCAGTGCGCGAGGTCCCAGCTCTCGATCACGGCGGTGTCGGCCACGAAGCGCACGCCGCTGCCCGAGCACCACCACGCGGCGGTCGCCTGGAGCGAGCACTCCACCACCTCGGCCACCGCGGCGGCGCAGCCGGCGTCCGCCTCGACGAGGAGCTCGTCGTGCAGGCAGAGCACGATCCTGGCGTCGAGCCCGGCGATGCCGGCGCGGACCGTGGCGGCCCAGGCCTTGAACAGCTCGGCCGCCGCGCCCTGCACCACCGCGTTGCGGGCGAACCGGCCGTAGGAGTGGGCCAGCGTCGACTCCGAGCCGGCCTCCTCGAGCGCCTCGCGCAGCCGCGACAGCCGCAGGAGCCGGCCGCCGTACGTGCGCAGGTCCGTGCCGTGCCGGCCGCGCTCCTCGGCCGCGCGCAGGAACGCCATGGCGGCGGGGTAGGCGCGGTCCATGTCCGCGAGCGCCGCACCCGCGGGGCCGGTCGTCTGCCCGTACATCGCCGCGAGGACGGCGACCTTGGCGGTGGGCCGGTCGCTGCCCAGGGCCGCCGCCACCGGGGCGTACATGTCGGGCTCGCGGGCGGCCGCCGCGAGGGCGCGATCACCGGAGACCGCCGCCAGCACGCGCGGCTCCACCTGGCCGAGGTCGGCGCGCACCAGCAGGCGCCCGTGCGGTGCCCGCACGGCCGGGCGCAGCTCGGCGGGCAGGTTGTGCAGCCCGGCCGACGCCGTCATCCGCCCGGCCCCCTCGCTCGCGCCCCACTGCCCGCGCAGCCGGTCGTCGGGCCCGATGTCGCGCCCGGCCCACCCCCAGCCGTAGGTGGTCGCGACGCGCTCGGCCTTGCGCCACGCCAGCAGGGCGGCCACCCCGGGGGAGGACGCGGCGTAAGGCTCGAGGCGCCACGAGCGCGTGTCGGGCACCGCGATGCCGGCCCGGGCGAGCAGGTCGCGCACCGCCGCCGGGTTGCGCAGGTCGACCGGGTCGCCGGGGAAGTGCGCCCACACCCGCTCGTCGCGCACGCGCCGCGACGCCGCCTCCTCCGCCTCCGAGCGCGGCGCCGGGCCGACCGTGGCGGTCAGCAGCTCGTCGAGCACTCCGCGGTCGACGGCGAGCCCGTCGTGCCCGAGCTCCACGGCGAGCAGGGCGGCCATGCTCTCCGACAGCGCCGTGAGCCAGGGCAGCGAGGTGGCCCCCGGCGCGGGCCGTGGGTCCGGCAGGGCGCGCACGGCCGCCTCCTGACGGGCCCGGACCTCCAGCGCCAGCGCGGCCCAACGCCGCGCCGCGGCCGGCGAGTCGCACCAGTGCCCGCGGGCCCACTCGCGGCTGAGCTGGCCGTCGGGGCGCACCGCCTCGCCGCCCTCGCCGGCGAGGTCGAGCAGGGTGAGCTCGCCGCCGCCGGGCGGGGGCTCCGGCAGGTCGTGCGCGGCGGCCCAGACCGCGCCCGGGTCGTCACGGGCGGAGCCGTGCACCAGGCGGCCGACCGCCGCGAGGTCCCAGCAGGCCCTCGGACGCACCCCGGCGGCCACCAGGTGCGTGGCGGTGTCGCGGGCCGACCACCACACCCAGCGCGGCGCGCGCTCCTCGATCCCGGCGACGACGGACTCCGGGCGCGGCGTGGGCACCCACACGGTGCTCGGCCCGGGGCGTCGCGCCGCTGCTGGTCCGGTGCGGTCACGCCCCCACCGTGGCCGGCACCTGCGACACCGCGTCAGTCCTCGTCGTCGTCGAGGCGGGCCAGCCACACGGCCAGGCGCTCCACCGGGGTCTCGAACTCCGGGTTGAGGTCGACGAAGGTGCGCAGCTGCTCGGCGACCCACGCCAGGGTCACCTGCTCGTCGCCGCGCCGGGCCTCGAGCTCCTCGATGCCGCGGTCGGTGAAGTACATCGCGGCCTACCCGAAGGCGGCGGCGACGAGCGAGGCCTGCTCGCGCTCGTGGACCTTGTGGGTGCCGACCGCCGGCGAGGACGCCGGGGGCCGCGAGACCCGCCCGAGGAGCCGGCCGTCGAGGTGCTCGTGCAGGTTGAGTGCGACGAACGGCCAGGCGCCCTGGTTCGCCGGCTCCTCCTGCACGAACACGATCCGCGCGTCGCGCGGGTAGGTGCCCAGCGCCGCGGTGAGCTCCTCCACGGGCAGCGGCGCGAGGCGCTCGAGCCGGACGATGGCGACGTCGGTGCGGCCGGTGCGCTCACGCTCGGCGAGCAGGTCGTAGACGACCTTGCCCGAGGCGATGATCACCCGGGTGACCGAGGCCGGGTCGACGGCGGAGTCGGTGACCACGGGCTGGAACGTGCCGGTGGTGAAGTCCTCCACGGTGGACGTCGCCGCCTTGAGCCGCAGCATGGACTTGGGCGTGAACACCACCAGCGGCTTGTGGTGCGGCGCGATCGCCTGCCAGCGCAGCAGGTGGAAGTACGACGCCGGCGTGGACGGCATGGCGACGGTCATGTTGTCCTGCGCGCACATCTGCAGGTAGCGCTCGATGCGGGCGGAGGAGTGGTCGGGCCCCTGCCCCTCGTAGCCGTGGGGGAGCAGCAGGACGACGCCGGAGGTCTGCCCCCACTTCTGCTCACCGCTGGTGATGAACTCGTCGATGATCGTCTGCGCGCCGTCGGCGAAGTCGCCGAACTGGGCCTCCCAGAGCACCAGCGCGTCCGGCCGCGCGACGGAGTAGCCGTACTCGAAGCCCATGGCGGCGTACTCGGACAGCAGCGAGTCGTAGATGAAGAAGAACTGCATCGCGGACCGGTCGGTGAGCTGCTTGAGCGGCGTGTGCTCCTTGCCGGTGACCCGGTCGACGATCACCGCGTGGCGCTGGCCGAACGTGCCGCGCCGCGAGTCCTGGCCGGCGAGGCGGATCGTGCGCCCGTCGATGAGCAGCGACCCGAAGGCGAGGGTCTCGCCCATGGCCCAGTCGATCGCGCCGTCCCGCACCATCTGCGCGCGGCGCTGCAGCTGCGGCGCGAGGCGCGGGTGGACCGTGAAGCCCTCGGGCATCTCGACCTGGGTCGCGACGATGCGGTCGACGGCCTCACGGGTGATCGCCGTGTCGACGACGGCGGGGAACGGCCGCGGCACCGGGTGCTTCTTCTCGGTGGGGTGCGCCATCGCGTCGCGGGTCTCGGTGAAGACCCGCTCGAGCTGCTCCTGGTAGTCGCGCAGCGCGGCCTCGGCCTCGTCCATCGTGATGTCGCCACGACCGATGAGGGCCTCGGTGTAGAGCTTGCGGGTGGAGCGCTTCGCGTCGATGAGGTTGTACATCAGCGGCTGCGTGAGCGACGGGTCGTCGGCCTCGTTGTGGCCGCGCCGGCGGTAGCACACCATGTCGATGACGACGTCCTTGTTGAACGCCTGGCGGAACTCGAACGCGAGGCGACCCACGCGCACGACCGCCTCGGGGTCGTCGCCGTTCACGTGGAAGATCGGCGCCTGCACCATGCGCGCGACGTCGGTGGCGTAGACCGAGGACCGCGAGGCCTCCGGGGCGGTGGTGAACCCGACCTGGTTGTTGACGACGATGTGCACGGTGCCGCCGGTGCGGTAGCCGCGCAGCTGCGAGAGGTTGAGCGTCTCGGTGACGACGCCCTGGCCGGCGAACGCGGCGTCGCCGTGCAGCAGGATCGGCAGCACGGAGAAGATCCGGCCGCGGGGCAGGAGGTCCTGCTTGGCGCGCACGATGCCCTCGAGCACCGGGTTGACCGCCTCGAGGTGGGACGGGTTCGCGGCGAGGTAGACCGGGATCTCCAGGCCGTCCTCGGTGCGGAACACCCCGCTCGTGCCGAGGTGGTACTTCACGTCACCGGAGCCCTGCACCGAGCCCTCGACCTCGTAGTCGCCCTCGAACTCGCGGAAGATCTGCCCGTAGGACTTGCCGGCGATGTTGGCGAGCACGTTGAGGCGGCCCCGGTGCGGCATGCCGATGCACGCCTCGTCGATGTCGTCCTCGGCGGCCGCGGTGAGCACGGCGTCCATGAGCGGGATCACCGACTCGGCGCCCTCGAGCGAGAAGCGCTTCTGCCCGACGTACTTGGTCTGGAGGAACGTCTCGAACGCCTCGGCCGCGTTGAGCCGGCGCAGGATGCGCAGCTGCTCGGTGCGGACCGGCTTGTCGTAGCGGCGCTCGACGCGGGACTGGATCCACGCGCGCTGCTCCGGGTCCTGCATGTGCATGTACTCGATGCCGATGGTGCGGCAGTACGCGTCGCGCAGGACGCCGAGGATGTCGCGCAGCCGCATGAACGGCTTGCCGCCGAACCCTCCGGTGGCGAACTCGCGGTCGAGGTCCCAGAGCGTGAGGCCGTGGCTGGAGACGTCGAGGTCGGAGTGGCTGCGCTGCTTGTACTCGAGCGGGTCGGTGTCGGCCATGAGGTGGCCGCGCACGCGGAACGCGTGGATGAGCTCGTGGACGCGGGAGGTCTTGTCGAGGTCGTCGTCGTGGGCGGTCGCGATGTCGGCGGCCCAGCGGATGGGCTCGTAAGGGATGCGCAGCGCCTGGAACACGCCGTCGTAGAAGCCGTGGTCGCCGAGCAGCAGCTGGTGCATGTGGCGGAGGAACTCGCCGGACTGCGCGCCCTGGATGATGCGGTGGTCGTACGTGGACGTGAGCGTGGTGATCTTGCTGATCGCGTGGCGGGACAGGGTCTCGGCGGCGGCGCCCTGCCACTCGGCCGGGTACTCCATGGCGCCCACGCCCACGATCAGCCCCTGGCCCTGCATGAGCCGGGGCACCGAGTGGACGGTGCCGATCCCGCCGGGGTTGGTGAGGCTGGCGGTGGTGCCCTGGAAGTCGCTGACCTCCAGCTTGCCCGCGCGGGCCTTGCGCACGACCTCCTCGTACGTGGACCAGAAGGTGGCGAAGTCCATCGCCTGCGCGTTCTTGATGTTGGGCACCAGCAGCTGGCGGGTGCCGTCCGGCTTGGCCAGGTCGATGGCGATGCCGAGGTTGATCGCCTCGTTGCGCACCACGGCGGGCTTGCCGCCGACCTCGGCGAAGCCGTGGTTCATCTCCGGGTGGGCCAGCAGCGACTGCACCATGGCCCAGCCGATGAGGTGGGTGAACGAGACCTTGCCGCCGCGGCCGCGGGCGAGGTGGTTGTTGATGACGACGCGGTTGTCGACGAGCAGCTTCACCGGCACCGCGCGGACGCTGGTGGCCGTCGGGACGGTGAGGCTGGACTCCATGTTGGCCACGACGCGGGCCGCGGCGCCCTTGAGGACCGCGGGCTCGACGGCCTCCGCCACAACGGCGGTGGGTGCCGGGGCGGCCGGGGCCGGCACCACCGGCGCGGGCGGCGGGGGAGGGGTCTCGACCGGGGGCGCGACGACCGTGCGGGGCGCCTCGTGCGCGGCGATCTCGGCGTCGGAGGCGAGCTCGGCGGCCTCGGCCTGCTTCTTGGCCGCGGCCCGCACGGCGGCGGAGGCCGCCACCAGGTCGGCGCTGGCGTGCTCGGTGGGCACGTAGTCCGCGAAGAAGTCCCACCACGCCTGGTCGACGCTGGACGGGTCGCTCAGGTACTGCTGGTAGATCTCGTCGACGAGCCACTCGTTGGGCCCGAACGTCGCCATGCGGGCCGCGGCGTCACCGCCGCCGTTCCCGCTCGAGGACGCGCGCTCCGACACTTCTGACGTCGACATCCGACGATCCCTCGCTGACCACCGTGGAGAGCCCGGCGGATCCGCCGGGCCAGGCCACGAGCCTACGCCCGGCCGCGGCGGGGCGGGCGGGGGCGCCCGGGTGGCACCGGCCACACGGACGCCCCCCGGACGCTCAGGTGATGTCGCGGCGCTGGGTGGTGAGGGCCGCGACGACCGCGAACCCCACGGCGTAGGCGACCAGGACCAGGGCGGCCCCCCACACCGGCAGGTAGGTCGTGTTGTTGATGCCCGTGGTCTGCAGGACGCCGTCGAGCGCGCCGCCGGGCAGCCACTTGCCGACGTCGGGGAGGAAGGCCACGATCAGGCGCTCGACCAGCAGCACCCACACGAGGATGCCGAGGATCGCGGCGATCTGGTTGCGCACGAGGGTGCCGACCGCCACCCCCAGCACGGCGAACAGGGCCGAGCCCAGCACGGCGCCGCCGGCGATCTGCCACAGCGCGGTCACCGGGATGTCCGCGTGCTCCTTGAGCGGCAGCAGCGCGAAGGCGAGGGCGTAGCCCCACACCACCCCCACGAGGCCGTAGAACGCCCCGACCCCGAGGTAGGCGGCCATCTTGGCGGCCGACACCCGGTTGCGGTGCGGCTGCGCCAGGAACGTGGAGGACAGCGTCTGGTGGCGGATCTCCTGGGTCATGCCGAGGGCGCCGATGATGATCGCGAAGACGTACGCCGCACCCGCGCTGGCGAACAGGTTGCGCATGCCGGCGTCGGTGCTCAGCCGCGGCACGGTCACCCCGCTGCCCTGCGGGTCCGGGGCGAAGATGCTCGAGACGATCCCCAGCGCGATGAAGGCCAGGACGCCGCCGAGCATCCCGAGCCACATCTTGGTGCTGGTCACCTTGAGCAGCTCGGCGCTCACCAGCCGGGGGCGGTGGCGCAGCGGGGCGGCGGCGGGGGCGAGGGCGGTCATGACGCGGCTCCGCTCGTGAGGGACAGGAAGACCTGCTCGAGGTCCGAGGTCGCGGCGCGCAGCTCGTGCAGCTCGGCGCCGGCGGCCAGGGCCGCCCGGCCCACGGCCGGCGCGTCCACGCCGTGCACGAGCAGCGAGCCGTCGGGCTGCGGGTCGACCGTGGCGCCGGGGACGGCCGCGGCGAGCGCGGCGGCCAGCTCCGTGGTCTGCGGCGTGCGCACCACCACGCCGTGGCTGGACTCGGTCAGCTCCGTGAGCGGGCACTGCCGCACCAGCCGCCCGCGGGCGATGATCACGACGTCGTCGACGGTCTGCTCGACCTCGCTGAGCACGTGGCTCGACACCAGGATGGTGCGGCCCTGGCCGGCGAGGTGGCGCAGGAACGCGCGCAGCCACGCGATGCCCTCGGGATCGAGGCCGTTCGCGGGCTCGTCGAGCACGAGGACGCCGGGGTCGCCGAGCAGCGCCGCGGCGAGCTGGAGCCGCTGGCGCATCCCCAGGGAGAAGCCGCCGACCGCGCGGGACGCGGAGTCCTCGAGCCCCACGAGGGCGAGGGTCTCGTCGGCCCGGCGCTCCTCCACGCCGCCGGCGCGGGCCAGGATGCGGAGGTGGTTGCGGGCGCTGCGGCCGGGGTGGAAGCCGGTCGCCTCGAGCGCCGAGCCCACCGTGCGCACCGGCGCGGGGATGTGGTCGTAGCGCCGCCCGCCGATGGTGGCCTGGCCCGAGGTGGGGGTGACCAGGCCGAGCAGGCAGCGCAGCGTGGTGGTCTTGCCCGCGCCGTTGGGCCCCAGGAAGCCGGTGACCCGGCCGGGCGCGACGGAGAACGTGAGGTCGTCGACGGCGAGCACGGAGCCGAACCGCTTGGTGAGGCCGCTGACCTCGATCGGCTCGCCCGGCTGCGCCGCGACACCTGGCGCCGGGGGCGCCCCGGCCGTGGTGGGTGCGTCGGTCATGGCCCCAGCCCATCACCCCGGCGGTCCGCATCGCCACCGGGTAGCACCCCGGCCCGTCCCTGAGCCGGCCCGCGGGCCGGGCCGGGGTGGACCCTCAGGGTCCCGCCGGCGCGAGCAGGTCGCCGAGCACCGAGGGCACGTCGAGCTCGACGAGCATCTCGCGGACGCCGTCGGTGATCTCGTCGCGCAGCACCGTGCCCAGGCGGGCGATCATCCGGTGCGAGGCCGCGTTGTCCGGGGCCATCACGGCCGAGAAGCGGCGCACCCCCTCCTGGTGGGCGCGCAGCACGAGCGCCTGCAGCATGAGGCCGGCACCGCCCTGGCCGTGCAGCTCGTCGGCGATGGTGACGGCGACGTCCGCCGTCTCCGGGTCGTCGGCGAGCCGGATGAACCGGGCGTCCCCGAGCAGGATGTCGGCCCGCGAGCGGCGCACCCACCACATGGCGAGCGCCACGTGGTCGTGCTGGTCGACCTGGTCGACCATCGAGCGCAGGGTGGTCTCGGACAGCCGGCCCTTGCCGGTGAGGAACCGCAGGTAGCGGCTGCGCTCGGACAGGCCCTCGAAGCCGTCGGCGAGCTGCTCTCGGTCCTGCGGGTGCAGGGGCCGGATGGCCACGCGCAGGCCGCCGCGCAGCGTGCCGAGCAGCAGGATGTCGGGACGGTCGGGGTCGACGACGTCGGGGCGGTGACCCACCACGCGCTCCGGCATGGGCGTCAGGATGCCGTACGCCGCGGCCCGGGCTGAGGGCGGCGCGCTAGCGGGAGGCGAGCCCGGCCAGGGCCGAGCGCACCAGCGGGCCCACCGTCGCCAGGTGGTAGCCGCCCTCCTGCACCGCCACGGTGGGCAGGCCGAGCGCCGCGAGTCTGTGCCCCGCCTCGGCGTACCCCTCGGCGGTCACCCGCAGCGGCGACTCCGGGTCGTCCGCGGCGGCGTCCACCCCGAGGCTCACCACGAGCGCCGTGCTGCGGTGCCGGGCGACGGCGTCGCAGAGCGCCTCCACGGCGTCGAGCCAGGGTGCGTCGCCCGTGCCCTCCGCGAGCGGGAGGTTGAGGTTCGCGCCGGCGCCGGCGCCGCGACCGGTCTCGTCCGCGTAGCCGGCGTAGTGGGGGAACCAGCCCGCCGCGGGGTCGACGTGCAGCGACGCGTACAGAACGTCGGGCCGCTCGTAGAACACCGCCTGCGTGCCGTTGCCGTGGTGGGCGTCCAGGTCGATGACGGCGACGCGCTCGTGCCCGGACCCCCGCAACGCGTCGGCCGCGACCGCCGCGTTGTTGAGGTAGCACGAGCCGCCGTACGCCGCGCGGGTCGCGTGGTGCCCGGGAGGGCGCACCAGCGCGTAGGCGAGCGGCTCGCCGCCGACGACGGCGTCGACCGCCGTGAGCGTCACGTCCACCGCGGCCCGGGCCGCCTCCCACGTCCCGGGGCCGACGAGGGTCATCGTGTCGTAGCAGTAGCGGCCTGCCGCGCCGTGCACGGCGGCCGGCTCGCGCTCGGGCAGGCCGTCGAGCATGCCGGCGGTGGGCATCACGTAGGGCACCACGCGGTCCTGGCCCACCAGCTCCGGGATCCCGGACGCCATCCACCGGGCGTGGACGGTGCGCAGGTGCTCCACGAGCCGCGGCTCGTGCACGCGCAGGAGCACGTCGTCGCCGTGCGGCACGGCGTCGCGCATGTCGTGACCCGCCTCGCGCAGCGCCGCCTCGATCGCCGTCGCGCGCTCGGGAACCTCGGTGCCCGGCGTGCGCACCCCCACCCAGATCTCGGCGGACGGCACGTGGAGCAGGCAGGCGTCGCTGCGCACGACGGGGCAGGGGGTCACGCGGGTCAGCATGGCAAACCGGCGACCCTGCCGCGCGCCCCTCCCGCGGCGGCCGGGTGCTGCGGCAGGATGCGGGGATGACCTCCGTTGCTGATCTGGGAGTCAGGATCGGGTCGCTGCCGACCGGGCCGACCAACTCGGTCGTCGACGTCCCCGGTGTCGGTCTCGGTCACGCCACCGTCGTGTACGACGACCCGCCGCCGCCCTTCGGCCGCGGGGTCGCGCGCACCGGGGTGACGGTGGTCGACCTCGGCCGCGACGCGTGGGCCGAGCCCGTCGTCGCCGGGGTCGCCGTGCTCAACGGCGCGGGCGAGCTCACGGCGCGGACCCAGATCGACGAGTGGGGGCTGCTCGAGACGCCGGTGTTCCTCACCTCGACGATGCAGACCGGGCGCGTCTACGACGCCGCCTGCCGCCTGCTCATGGCCGAGCAGCCGCGGATCGGCGTCGACGACGTCGTTATCCCGGCGGTGGGCGAGTGCGACGACTCCTGGCTCAACGACGCCCGCCACATGCACGTGACGGACGAGCACGTCGCGGCGGCGCTCGCCGCGGCCCGCAGCAGCGCGGGGTCCGCGACCGCGCCCGAGCAGGGCGCGGTCGGTGCAGGCACCGGGATGTCGGTGTTCGACCACAAGGGCGGGATCGGCACCTCGTCGCGCGTGCTGCCGGACGGGCACGTCGTCGGCGTCGTGCTGCTCACGAACTTCGGCTCGTGGGACCGCCTCACCGTCGACGGGGTCGCGGTGGGCCGCGCGCTGGGCCGCCCGGCGCACGTCCCGCCGCCTCCGGCGGGGTCCTGCCTCGGCGTCGTCGTGACCGACGCGCCGCTCGACCACGCCGCCTGCGAGCGGCTCGCGCGCCGGGTGGGGCTCGGGCTCGCGCGCACCGGCTCGGTGGCCACGCACGGCTCCGGCGAGATCTTCCTCGCGGCGGCGCTCGGGCTGCGCGCGCCGCGCGAGAGCGGCCCGCCCACCGGCCCGACCGTGGCGGGGCGCCTGCTCGACCGCTACTTCGAGGCCGTGGTCGACGCGAGCGAGGAGGCGGTGCTGGCCTCGATGCTCGCCGCGCACGACGTGACGGGCGCGCACGGTCGGACAGTGCCGGCGCTGCCGGTCGACGACGTGCGCCGGATCCTGGCGGAAGGGCGGCAGCGGTGACCGAGCACCTGCACGAGAGCGCGGACGGGTCCGCGGCCGAGTCCTCGACCGCGTCGGGCACCGTCGCGCAGCCCGGCGCCGGCGAGCGCCGCGCCGCCCGACCGGGCACCAAGGCCGACGCCTGGATCCCCATGAGCGACGGCGTGTTCCTCGCCGTCACGCTCTACCTCCCGGATCCGGCCCTGGGACCGCAGCCGTGCGTGCTCGAGGCCCTGCCCTACCGCAAGGACGACCTCACCTCGTCCTACCGCCCCGAGTACGTCCGGCTCCGCGACGAGCACTCCTACGCCGTCGCGCGCCTGGACCTGCGGGGCACGGGCAGCAGCGGCGGCCGCGCCACCGACGAGTACCCCGAGCAGGAGCAGCGCGACCTCGCCGAGGTGCTCGCCTGGCTCGCGGCGCAGCCGTGGTGCGACGGCAGCATCGGCATGTACGGCACGTCCTACTCGGGGTTCAACTCGCTCCAGATGGCCTGCGAGCGACCGCCCGAGCTCAAGGCCGTCATCGCCATCTACGCCACCGACGACCGGCACACGGACGACGTGCACCTCATGGGCGGCCTGCGCCGCTGGCTCGACCTCGTCGACTACTGCCACTACATGACGCCGATGAACGCCCTCCCGCCGGTGCCGGCCGTCTTCGGCCCCACCTGGCGCGACGAGTGGCGCGCGCGCATCGCGGAGCACGAGCCGTGGCTGTTCACCTGGCTCGCGCACCCCCGCGACGACGACTACTGGCGCCACGGCTCGGTGCGTCCGGCGTACGACCGCATCGCCGGCCCCACGATGATCGTCGCGGGCTGGGCGGACGGGTACCGCAACAACACGTTCCGCACGATGGAGCGGCTGGGCGAGAACGGCACTCCGCGGCGCCTGCTCGCCGGACCGTGGTCGCACGCCGCGACGTCGTCGTCGCTGCCGGGACCGCGCATCGACCTCGTGCCGGAGATGGTGCGCTGGTGGGACCGGTGGCTGCGCGGCGTCGACAACGGGGTCGACCGCGAGCCCGAGGCGGTCTGGTACAGCCGGGCGTCGCACCGGCCCGAGCCGGACCTCGACGAGGTGCCCGGGCAGTGGCGCGCCGACTCCTGGCCCTCCGCGCGCTCCTCGTGGGTCGAGTACCCGCTCACCGGCAAGCCGCCCTACGACGTGCGTCCCGACGTCGGCACCGCCGCATGGATCTCGTGCGCGGGCCACTTGCCCTACGGGCAGCCGCTCGACCAGCGGCACGACGACGCGGACTCGCTCACCTGGGAGCTCGACCCGGACGGCCTCGAGATCGCCGGCAACCCGCGGCTGCTCCTCTCGGTGTCGGCGTCGGCCCCGGTGGCCACGGTTGCGGTGCGGCTCACCGACGTCGCGCGCGACGGCACGTCCACGCTGGTCACCCGCGGCGTGCTCAACCTGACCCGGCGCGGAGGCATGGGCACCGCCGAGCCGCTCGAGCCCGGCCGTGCCTACGACGTGGTCGTGGAGCTCGAGGCGACGGCGTGGCAGTGGCGTCCGGGGCACCTGCTGCGCGTCGCGCTCGCCGGCGCCGACTGGCCCAACACCACCGTGCCGCCCGAGCCGGTCACCCTCACGGTGCGCGAGGCACGGTTGCAGCTCCCGGCGTACGACCCCGCCGGGGCGCCCCCGCCGCCGGACTTCTCGCCGGGGGACCCGGCGTCCGGCGAGGACGCCCACGGGGTGGTGTGGCGCGTCGAGCGCGACGTGCTCGCACGCACCACGGCGTGCGTCGTCGACCACGGGTCCGCCTACGACGCGCCCTACGGCGACGTCGTCGAGCACTACGCCGGCCGTGTGCAGGTGTGGACGCGCTCGTTCGCGCAGACCGCGGCGTCGGACGTGTCGTTCACCCTGCGCTACGACGACGACGGCTCCGGCGAGCCGGTGTCGGTGCACGTGCGCTCGGTGCTCGAGGTGCACGCCGGCCCGGTCACCTATGACGCGACGATCCGGCTCACCGCGCGGGAGGGCGACACCGTGGTGGGGGAGCGCACCTGGGAGCGGCGCTTCCCCCGCGACCTCGCCTAAGCCGCTCGACGCCACCGCCGCGCACCTCGGAGACCGGCACGGCCTCCTGACGTCCGGGCACTGACGACGCGGTCACCGGGGCGGCGGGGCGACGACGGGAGCGAGCGCGACGACGCCGGCCGCGAGCACCGGCAGCACCCACAGGGCCGTGCCGAGCCCCAGCGCGCCGGCGAGGAACCCGATGAGGGGCGGCCCGATGAGGAAGCCGCCGTAGCCGATGGTGGACACGGTGGCGATCGCGTCGGCCGCGCGCCCCGGCTGCTCGCCGCCCGCGCTCATCGCCGCGGGGAACACCAGCGCGGTGCCCGCGCCCCACAGCGCCACCCCGATCAGGATCCCCGGCATCGCGGGCAGGGCCAGCGCCGCGACGACGCCGAGCGCCGCGGACAGGCCGGCCACCCGCACGGCCCGCGCCCGGCCGAGCCGTGCGATCACCGGCGTGCCCCCGAAGCGGCTCGCCGCCATGGTGACGGCGAACACCGCGTAGCCCAGCGCGGCCGTGCTCGGCAGCGCGCCGCGCTCGTCGTGGAGGAACAGCGCCAGCCAGTCGCCGGCCGAGCCCTCGAGCATCGTGCCGCACAGCGTGATCAGCCCGATGAGCACCACGCGCCGCGTGAGCAGCCGGTGCGGCCGGTCGCTCGCCTGGCCGGGCGCCGGCGCCCGGTGACCCTCCCGGTCGTCGACGTACCAGCGTCGCGCCACCAGGACGCCTCCCCCCGCCGACACCAGCGCGGCCACGGCGAAGTGCGCCGGCAGCGGGACGGCCAGGCGCGCGGCCAGGGCGCCGAACGCCGTGCCGACGCCGAGGCCCACGCTCCAGCACGCGTGGTAGCGGGGCATGTAGTCGCGCCCGAGCCGGCGGTCGACGTACGAGCCCTGGATGTTCATCGCGACGTCCCACGAGCCGTACGCCGCGCCCATGGCCAGCAGTGCGGCCCCGGTGCCGATCGGCCCCGGGGCCAGGGCCGCGCACACCAGCGCGAGGCCCGCCACGGGCGCGGTCACGGTCACCACCGCGCGCGAGCCGAACCGCGACGCGGCCCGGCCCACGAACGGCATCGCGAGCAGCGAGCCGAGCCCGATGAGCAGCAGCAGGACGCCGAGGGTGCTGACCTCGACGTCGAGGCGGTCACGGGTCGCCGGGATGCGCGAGATCCACGCGGCGATGAGCGTGCCGTTGAGCGCGAAGACGGCGGCGGTGGCCAGCGCCTGGCCGCGGCCCACGGGCACGGTGCCGACGCCGGTCCCGGTGCTCTGCGCCACCGGCAGATCCTGGCACGGAGCCGGGTGCCGGCGGGAGCGTCGTCCGGTCAGGGTGCGACGTGCGGTGCGATCCCGAGGTAGCCGCGGCCGACCATCTGCACCCACTGGTGCACCGCGTCCTCGTTGGGCGCGAACGGCCCGGGGGAGAAGTGCGGCGAGGTGAGCCCGCGCTGCACGAGCTCGCACGCCTTCCAGTCCTGGGTGTTGGTGAGGTCCCAGAAGTCGACGGCGTACGACGGGTCGACGTCCTCGCCGGGGAAGTACCAGCTGCACTCGATCCAGGTGCGGTCCGGTGCCAGCGGCAGCACGCGGTGGGTCATGACGTAGTCGGGGTGCGCCGAGACGAGCAGGTTGGGGAACAGCTGCACGTAGAGCACCACGTCCTGCGGTGCCCCCTCGATCGGGCGACCCGCCGAGCGGCCGTCGATCGACATCGTCTCCGCGTCGTCGCGGAAGAGCATGGTGCCGCCGACCCACGCGCCGGGCAGGGTGAGGTTGTCGCCCGACGTCGGCACCGAGACGCGGCACAGCTCGGGGTGGATGAGCGGGCAGTGGTAGCACTCGTGGTAGTTCTCCGAGACCAGCTTCCAGTTGGCAGCGATCTCGTAGGTGTGCCGCGCCCGGAGCACGAGGTCCTCGGGCCGGTAGGGGCCGACGAGCTCGTCGAGGACGCCGAGGTGCTCGTCCCACGGCGGCGCCGTGCCGGTGGCGTTGACGAACACCCAGCCACGCCACACCGTGAGCGGCAGCGGCACGAGGCCGTGCGCGTCCATGTCGAGGTTGACGTCGTTGCGGAAGCCCGGTGCGCCCTGCAGCGACCCGTCGAGCCGGTAGGTCCACGCGTGGTAGACGCAGAGGACGGACCGGTTCGTGGACGACGCGTCGTCCTCGAGCAGCACGTGGGCGCGGTGGCGGCAGGTGTTGGCGAACGCCCGGACCGAGTCCCCGTCGAAGGTCAGCAGCACGGGGATGTCGCCGAGCACGAGCGCCTTCTGCGTGGCCTTGCCGGCGCGCAGGTCCTCGAGCCGGCCGGCGCACGCCCACGACCCCGCGACCAGGTTGCGCCGTTCCCAGGCGAGCACCTCGGGGGAGGTGTAGGACTCGGCCGGGAGCATCGTGCTGCGGCCGAAGGGGAGCAGTGCGCGACCGAGCCCGTCGGCGTCGACCGGTGCGAGCGGTGAGAGCGACGACACGTCGTCGAGAGTGCTCATGAGCTGCTCCTGCTGATCGGGGCGACAGTATCGTCGCGACCGTGGCGAGACGGAAGGTCGAGGTGCGCCGCGAGGAGATCCTCGCCGCGACCGAGGCCGAGGTGACGCGACGCGGCTTCGCCCGCACGCGCGTGGGCGACGTCGCCGACGCGCTCGGCGTGAGCACGGCTCTGGTCTTCTACCACTTCGGCACCAAGGAGAAGCTGTTCGCGGAGGCGCTCGAGCACGCCGTGCGCCGCGACATGGCGCGGCTGGACCGTGTGGTGGAGCGCACCACCGATCCGGTGGACGGCGTGCGCCGCATGCTGCGGCTGTGGGCCCCCGAGGGCAGTGCGAACGGCTGGACCGTGTGGGTGGACGCGTGGTCGGAGTCGCTGCGCGAGCCGGAGATGCGCGCGATGAGCCGCCGGCTCGACGTGCGGTGGAAGGACGTCCTGGCCGAGATGATCCGCCGCGGCAATGACAACGGAACCTTCCGCTGCCCGGACCCGGACTCCGCCGCCTGGCGGCTCTCGGCGCTGCTCGACGGTCTCGCCGTGCAGGTCACGGTGCACCGTAACCTCACCAAGAAGCAGCTCGCGGAGTGGGTGCGCGGGGCTGCGGCCCACGAGCTGGGCGTCGACCCCGCACTGCTCGCCTGACGCGGCCGTCCCCGTCACGTCACACCATCCAGTTCGCGACGAACTCCGGGTCGGTGAGCCCGGGCCGGTCCAGGCCGAACGCGGACACGTCCGCGGCCGTCGTGCCCTCGGTGGCGAGGTCGGTCAGCAGCCGGCCGAAGGTGGGGGCGAACTTGAACCCGTGCGCGGCGCCCAGGCCCACCACCACCTGGGGCACGCCCGGCACCGCCGAGACGACGAAGTCGCGGTCCGGGGTGAGCGTGTAGAGGCAGCGCTTGGAGCGCACCGGCCGCCCGGATCCGGGGAACGTTCGCGCCATGAAGCCGCCGAGGCGCTCGAGCATCGCGGCGTCCTCGTGCATCGAGCGCTCGTCGCCGGTCACCTCGGGACCGCCGCAGTCCTGCGCGGCCTTCACGGTGTCCTCGCCGTAGGTCGGGAAGCCGTAGAAGCTCGGCTCGTCCATCCAGATCCACACGGGGAAGCGGCCGGGGCGGAACGCCTCCGGGTCCTCGGGCGCGAAGTAGGTCACCTGCTCCTCGGTGACGGTCAGCGGCAGCCGGGCGCCGAGCGGCTCCACCAGGGCGGAGGTCCAGGCATCCGCGCACACGACCGCCCGGGCCGCCGACACGACGCCGTCGTCGGTGAGCAGGTCGACGCCGTCGGCCCGCGGGGCGAGGGAGCGCACGGTCACCCTGTCGCGCAGCACCGCGCCGTGGGCCCTCGCGCGCTCCTGCATCGCGGCCGTGCCGCGCGCCGCGGGCACGATCGCGGTGCGCGCCTGGAACAACGTCGTGGTGCCGTCCGGGAGGCGCAGCTGCGGCCAGCGGGCGGCGACGTCCGCGACGCCGAGCCGCTCGTGCGGGACGCCGCGCGCGTCCATCGACGAGGTGTAGTCGGCGGCGTCGATCACCGCGCCGGGCGGGAAGAGGTCGACGCCGCCGGTGACGGTGACCAGCGACCGGCCCGACGCGTCCTCGAGGTCGGCCCAGTCGTCGTAGGCGGCGAAGGTGAGGTCGACGTAGGCGGGCGTGTGGTAGCTGTGGCGCAGGATCCGGCTGGAGTCGTGCGAGGCGCCGCGCTCGTGACCGAGCTCGAAGCGCTCGAGCCCCACCACGGACAGGCCGCGTCGCGCGGCGTGCCAGGCGGTCGAGGAGCCGAGCGCGCCCAGGCCCACCACCGCGAGGTCGTACGTGCCGCTCATGCCTGCTCCCCCGGGTCGGACGCCGGGACGCCGGCGGCGGCGAGCCGCGGCAGCAGCCAGCGGCGGATGTCCAGCGACGCGTCCTCCATGGGCGCGTACCAGCCCTGGGCGTAGGCGCGCGAAGTCATGCCGCGCTGCACCGACTCGCAGATCCGCCAGTCCTGGCGGTTGGTGAGGTCCCACAGCTCCTCGGCGTCGGAGGGGTCGAAGCCGTCGCGCGCCGCCTCGTCCGGGGCGAACAGCAGGTCGCACACCACCTCGGTGCGGTCGACGGCCAGAGGGCGCAGCACGAACGCCGCGACGTGGTCGGCCGACAGCGACAGGAGCAGGTTGGGGTAGACCAGCTCGCCCTTGTGCCGCACGCGCTCGTTGTCGTCGAGGTCGGGGAACGGGGAACGGTCGCTGGTGCCGGACATGGTGAAGGTCCAGGCGCCCTCGCGGTGCGGGACGCCGTCGTCCCAGGTGAGGTCCGCGCCGCCGCCGGCGAAGGCGGGCACCAGCCTCGAGAGCTCCGGGTGCACGGGCCCGCAGTGGTAGCACTCGTTGTAGTTCTCCGCGACGACCTTCCAGTTGGCGGCCACCTCGTATCGCAGCCGGCGCCCGACGACGAGCGACTCGAGCGGGTAGCGGCGCACGCGCTCGGGCACGGGGGCGAGCGCCTCGCGCACCGGCGGGGCGTCAGCGGCGAGGCTCAGCCACAGCCAGCCGCCCCAGCGGTCGGCGCGCAGCGGGTGCAGCGCGAAGGCGGCGGGGTCGAGGTCGACGCCGTCCGTGTGCGGCGCGTGCAGCAGCCGGCCGTCGGTGGCGTAGGTCCAGGAGTGGTACGGGCAGCGCAGCGACCGCGCCGCGCACGGCGCGGGGGCCGGCTCGTCCGGCGGCGCCGGCACCACCTGCGAGCCGCGATGGCGGCACACGTTGTAGTGGGCGCGCAGGACGGCGTCGGCGTCCGTCGTGACGAGCACGGACTCGCCGTGCAGGTCCACCACGGCGAGGCGCTCGGGGCGCAGCGTGGTGGAGCCGGGATCGGTGAGGCCGAGGTCGTCGAGGCGGCCGACGCAGGTCCACTCCAGGGCCAGCACGCGGTCGCGCTCGACCGCGTGCAGGCGGGCGTCGACGTAGTGCTCCCGGGGGAGCGCCGCCTGCATCGCGACCACGGGTCAGCCCCCGCGCCGCGACGGCAGGTGCGCGCGGGACCGCCACTGCGCGCGGCGCCGGTCGCCGAGGATCTGGTGCACGACGTTGCGCCCCGGGACTCCGGTGACGCCGCCGCCCCCGTGCGTGGCGGAGCCGGCCTGATAGAGGCCGCGCACCGGCGTGCGCAGGTCCGCGTACCCCGCGGCCGGACGGGCGTGGAACATCTGCCCCATCGTCAGCTCGCCGTGGAAGATGTTGCCGCCCACGAGGCCGTACTCGTGCTCGATGTCGTACGGCCCGATCACCTGCCGGTGCAGCACGGAGTCGCTGAACCCGGGGGCCACGGCGTCCATGCGGGCGAAGAGGCGGTCGGCGTAGGCGTCGAGCTCCGCCCGGTGCGGCTCGGCGTTCCACGTGTGGGGGACCCACTGCGTGAACATGCTCATGACGTGCTTGCCCTCGGGCGCCAGCGTGGGGTCGAAGACGCTGGGGATGCAGATGTCCGCGAACGGCAGCGTGCTCGGCTGCCCGGCGGCCGCCTCCTGGAACGACGCCTCGACCTCGTCGAGGCTCTCGGACAGCACGATGGTGCCGCCGTGGACCGCGGGGTCGAAGCCGGGCCGGCTGGTGAACTCCGGCAGCCGGTCGAGCGCCACGTTGACCTTCACCGTGCCGCTGCGCGACTTGTAGCGGCGGATGTCGTCGACGAAGCCGGGCGGCAGCTCGGCCGGGTCGAGCAGGCGCAGGAACGAGATCTGCGGGTGCGCCGTGGTGACGACCGTGCCCGCCGTCAACTCGGTCCCGTCCTCGAGTGCGACGCCGGTGACGCTGCCGTCGCGGGTCGTGATGCGGGCGACCGGCGCCTGCGTGCGGATCTCGGCACCGAACGAGCGGGCCGCCGCGGCGAGCGCCTGCGTCACCCCGCCCATGCCGCCGCGCGGGAAGCCCCAGGCGCCGATCCGCCCGTCGCCGAGGTCGCCGATGTGGTGGTGCGCGATGACGTACGCCGTGCCCGGGGTGCGCGGGCCGGCCCACGAGCCGATCACCGCGGAGACCGACAGCACTCCGCGCACGGCGTCGGACTCGAAGGTGTCCTCGATGAGGTCGGCCGCGCTGCTGGTGAGCAGGCGGGTGAGGTCGACCGCGGTGCGCTCGTCCACGCCGCGCAGCCGGCGCAGCAGCAGCGCCTGCCGCGCGAGGTCGGCGGGACGACGCGAGCCGACCTTCGGCGGGATCTCGGTGACCAGAGGGCCGAGCACGCGCCCGAGGCCGTCCATCCAGGCGTCCCAGCGCGGCATCGCGTCGGCGTCGCGCACGGAGAACTTCGCGATCTGCTCCCGGCGCGCGGCCGGGTCGTCGGGCAGCTGGAGGTAGCGGCCGTCGACGCGCGGCGCGAAGTACGGGCCCTGCGGGTAGACGTGGTAGCCGTGGCGCACGAGGTCGAGGTCGCGCACGAGCGCGGGCGGCAGCCACGAGACGACGTACGACAGGCTCGTGAGGGTGAAGTCCGGGCCGAACGGCTGCTCGCTCACGGCCGCGCCGCCGACGACGTGACGGCGCTCGAGCACGACGGTGCGCAGCCCCTCACGCGCGAGGTACGCGGCCGCGACCAGCCCGTTGTGGCCGCCGCCGACGACGACGACGTCGTACTCCTGCGTCACCCGGCCTCCTCCTGCTGACTCACCAGTCAGTAAGTATGGCCTTGCCTCGGCGCCTGCGGAAGGGCTCGCCGCCCTGCTCTCCGGGCTCTGGACGCCGGCGGTCGCCGGGACTCAGCCCTGGAGCTGCAGCGCGTGGCACGCGGCGGAGTGGCCCGGGGCCGAGGGCAGGACGTCGAGCGCCACCGTGCGGCAGCGGTCCTCGATCCCCAGCCGGGCCGCCTCCCCGGAGGCGACGACCGGGCAGCGCGGGTGGAACCGGCAGCCGCTGGGCACCTTGGTGGGGTCCGGCGGCTCCCCGGTGAGCACCACCGGCTCGATGCGGTCCACCTCGGGCACGACCGAGAGCAGCGCGCGGGTGTACGGGTGGCGCGGGTCGGACAGCAGCTCCTCGGTCGGGCCCTGCTCGACGATGCGCCCGAGGTACATCACCGCCACGCGGTCGGCGATGTTCCAGGCCAGCCCGAGGTCGTGGGTCACCACGAGCAGCGAGAGGCCGAGCTCGTCGCGGAGCCGGAGCAGCAGGGCGAGGATCTCGCCGCGCACGGAGGCGTCGAGGCTCGACACGGGCTCGTCGGCGACGATCACCTCGGGCTCGAGCACGAGGGCGCCGGCGATGACGACGCGCTGGCGCTGGCCGCCGGAGAGCTCGTGCGGGTAGCGCAGGAAGAACCGCTCCGGCGGGCGCAGCCCGGCCAGCGAGAGGGCGGTCGCCACCCGCTCGCGCTCGTCGCCCTCCACGCCGTGGATGCGCAGGCCCTCCGCGACGGCCTCGTACACGGTGTGCCGCGGGTTGAGCGCGCCGGTGGGGTCCTGGAGCACGAGCTGGAGACGGCGGCGGGCGGCCTTGAGCGCGCGCGTGGAGTAGGCGAGCGGCACGCCGTCGACGGCCACCTGCCCCGACGTCGGCTGCTCGAGCCCCAGCAGGGTGCGGGCCAGGGTCGTCTTGCCGCAGCCGCTCTCGCCCACCAGAGCCACGATCTCGCCGCGGCCCACCACGAGGTCGACGCCGTCGACCGCCCACGCGGTCCCGCCGCCGCCCCGGCCGCGGAAGGCCACTGCGACCCCGCGCGCCTCGAGGGCGGCTGCCGTGGCGGTCGTGGGCTGCGCGCTCACGCGGGCACCTCCTGGCTCGGGGCGGCCTGTCCGTTGGCGACCAGGCACGCGGTGCGCCGGCCGTCGCGCTCGACGAGCGGCGGCTCGGTCGTGCGGCACGCGTCGACGGCGACGGGGCACCGCGGGTGGAACGTGCAGCCCTCGGGCAGGTCGCCTGGGAACGGCGGGTCGCCGGGCAGGCCGGCCGGGGCGTAGCGGTAGCGGGTGTCGCCGATGCGCGGGAACGCGCCGGCGAGCGCACCGGCGTAGGGGTGGCGGGGCTCGTCGAACACCGAGCCGGCCGGCCCCTCCTCGACCACCTTGCCCGCGTACATGACGGCGATCCGGTCGCAGGTGCTGGACAGCACGGACAGGTCGTGGCTGATGAACACCATGCCGACGCCGAGGTCGCGCACCAGCGCGCTGAGGACGTCGAGGACCTGCGCCTGCACCATGACGTCGAGCGCCGTGGTGGGCTCGTCCGCGACGATGAGGGCGGGCTCGCAGGCGAGCGCCATGGCGATCATCACGCGCTGCTTCTGGCCGCCCGAGAGCTGGTGCGGGTAGGCCCGCGCGCGGCGGGCGGGCAGCCCCACCATCTCCAGCAGCTCGCCGACGCGCGCGGCCGCGGCCGACCGGCTCACCCTGCCGCGCCCGTGCAGCAGGATCGGCTCGGCGAGCTGGTCGCCGATGCGCTGCACCGGGTTGAGCGCGTGCATGGCGCCCTGGAACACCATCGAGGCCTTGGCCCAGCGCAGCGCCCGCACCTTGCCCCAGCTCAGCTTCTGGACGTCCTTGCCGTCGAGCCGCACCTCGCCGGTGACCCGGGCCGACTTGGGCTGCAGCCGCAGGACGGTGCTGGTGAGCGTCGTCTTGCCGCAGCCGGACTCCCCGGCGATGCCGAGGGTCTCCCCGGCGTCCACCGACAGCGTGACGCCGCGCACCGCCGGCACGTCGGCGCCGCGCGAGCGGTAGGTGACGCTGACGTCGTCGAACTCGAGCAGGGCCATCAGGCAGCCTCTCCGTGCGGGTCGAGGATCCCCTCGATGGCGCGCCCGATGAGGTTGAACGCCAGGACGACGAGCACGACGCACACACCGGGTGCGCCGAGGTACCACCACGCGCCCTGCGAGATGGCGCCCTGCGCGAAGCCCTGCTCGAGGATCGACCCCCACGACACGTTGTCGGGGTCGCCGAGGCCGAGGAAGGACAGCGTGGTCTCGGACAGGATCGAGATCGAGACCGCCAGCGTGGTGTTGGCGAGGACCAGCGGCATCACGTTCGGCAGCACGTGCCGGGTCATCTGGTGGACGTTGCCCGCCCCGAGGGCCTTCGAGCGCTCGAGGTAGGGCCGGCCCTCCACGGACAGGGTCTGCGCCCGGATGATGCGCGCGGTGCCCGGCCACGACGTGACGCCGATGACGATGATGATGTTGAGCAGCGAGCGGCCCAGCACCGTCGCCAGCACGATCGCCAGCGGCAGGTAGGGGATGACGAGGAACCAGTCCGTGAGGCGGTCCAGCGCGCCGCCGACCCATCCGCGGTAGTGCCCCGCGGAGATCCCGACGGTCGTGCCGATCAGCATGGAGAGCACGGTCGCGGCCAGGCCGACGAGCAGCGAGATCCGGGCGCCCCACATCACCAGCGCGAGCACGCTGAGGCCCGAGTCGTCGGTGCCGAGGGGGAACTCCAGCGAGGGCGGCGAGAACGGCTCGCCGGTGGCGTTGATGACGTCGAGCACGCTGCGCGGGAACACGATCGGGGCGATGAGCGCCACGACGACGAAGAACGCCAGCACGGCGAGGCCGAACATGCCGCTGCGGCTGCGGCCGAACGCCGCGAGGAACCGCCGGGTCGCGGCCCGGCGACGGGCCCAGACGATCCCGCGGGCCGACATGGGAGAGGTGGTGGGAGGCGCCGCCTCCGGCGCGCTCACGTGCGCACCCGCGGGTCGAGCAGGCCGTACATGAGGTCGGCCACCAGGTTGGCGAAGATGACGGCGGCCGAGAAGAGCAGGAACAGCGCCTGGAGCAGGGGCACGTCGGGGCCCTGGAGCGCGTCGACGGTCAGCGAGCCGAGCCCGTCGATGGAGAAGACGTACTCGATCGTGATCGCGCCGCCCACGACGAACCCGAGGTTCAGGAACACCAGGGTCATGGTGGGCAGCAGCGCGTTGGGCACGGCGTGGCGCTGGCGCACGCGCTTGTCCATGAGCCCCTTGGCCCGTGCGGTCTGGAGGTAGTCCTGGGAGGTCTCCTCGATGATCGACGCGCGCATGATCAGCGAGTACTCCGCGAGGTAGATCACCGCGAGGGTGGTGACCGGCAGGACGAGGTGGAACGCGACGTCGAGCCAGCCGGCCGGCGACGAGGTGTCGACGCCCGGGGTCGACAGCCCGCCGATCGGGAAGATGCCGGGGATCGGGCCGACGCCGACCGCGAAGACGATCAGCATGATCATGCCGAACCAGAACTCGGGCATCGAGTACAGGACCAGCGTGACGTTGGTGGCCACCGTGTCGAAGCGGCCGCCGCGGCGCCAGCCGCTGCGGATGCCCAGCCACACGCCGACGACGGTCGCGATGACGGTCGCGCTGCCCACGAGCAGCAGCGTGGGCCACACGCGCGGGCCGATGACGTCCCAGACGGGCTGGGAGTACTTCACCGAGTCGACGCCCTGGGAGAACGGGTTCTTGAGGTACTCGAACAGCTGCTGGATCAGCGGCTTGTCGAGCGCCTCGCGCAGCGCCCGGATCTGGTCGGCGTCGACGTTGCGCCCGCGCGTGTAGAGCCCGATCGGGTCGCCGGGCATCACACGGAAGAGGAAGAAGTTGAACAGCACGACGAACACGAGCGTGCTGATCGCGGTGAGCGTCCGCCGCAGGGCGTAGCGGACGCCGGGGCTCAGCCGCCCACTCCGCCGCCCGGGGGCGGCGGAGTGGGACGGTGCGTCGGTGAGCAGGGCCACGCGCCGGTGCCCTACTCGCGGTCGTCGTCGGCGGCGAAGTCGCGGTTGCGCCCGCGGCCGAGCCACACACCGCCGCCGAGCGCCAGCAGCACCAGCACCACGATGCCGATGATCAGCGCCCAGTTGGTGGAGGACGTGGGCTGGACGACGTCGCCCTGGGCGATGGTCTGCCCCGGGGTGGGCGAGGCTGGGGCCGAGGCCACGACCGGCTTCATGTTCTCGTACGACCAGGTCCCGTACTGGAAGAGCAGGGAGCCGTCGGGCGAGGGCTGGTTGACGAACCCGGTGAACCGGTCGGACCGGTAGGCCTCCAGGTTGTCGTAGTAGTAGGTCACGATGTACGGGGAGTCGTCGTACAGCATCTGCTGCATCTGCTTGACGATCGCCGTGCGCGCCGCGACGTCGGTGGTCACGGACTGCTGCTGGAACAGCTTGTCGTAGGCCGGGTTGCAGTAGAACGAGTCGGACAGGTTGGCGTAGATGGTGCCGCCGTCCTTGTACGACCGGTTCGCGCAGGTGAACGTCGAGAGCTGGTAGTTCGGGTCGGGCTCGACGACCCAGCCCCACTCGAACATGTCGAAGTTGCCCTCGCCGATGATCGTCGTGAGGTTGTCCGACGACATCATCTTCACGTCGACGGCGACGCCGACGGCGTTGAGGTAGCCCTTGATGAACTGCACGGCCTTCTGCGACGCGTTCCCGGAGGAGTCGGTGCGGCCGAAGAGCCGGAACTCGAGCCGGTTGCCGTTGGCGTCCGTGCGGATGCCGTCTGGGCCCACCTTGTAGCCGGCGGCGTCGAGGAGGGTCTTGGCCTTCTCCGGGTCGTAGGTGACCGGGTCGGCCGGGTCGAGGTGGAGCGAGGCGTACATCGGCGGGATGATCGTGGAGCCGACCGAGCCGCCGCCGCCGAGCACCTTGTCGACGAGGGTCTGCCGGTCGATGGCCCAGCCGAGCGCCTGGCGCAGCTTCTTGTCCTTGAGCAGCGGGTTGCCGTCACCGATGGGGGTGCCGTTGTCGAGCGCCGCACCGGTGTTGAAGGCGAGCTCGTTGAACCCCGAGTAGGTGGCGGACAGCGTGGTGATTCCGGGCTGGTTCTGCAGGGACTTGAAGACGTTGGCCTCGAGCGAGTCGGCGAAGTCGATCTCGCCCTTCTTCAGCGCCTGCCCGAGGGCGTCCTGGTTCTTGTAGATCTTGAAGACGACCTCGTCCACGGCGGGCTTGCCCCGGAAGAAGCTCGGGTTGGCCTGCATCCGGATGAACTGGCCGACCCGGCGCTCGACCATCACGTAGGGCCCGGCGCCCACCGTGGGGGAGTCCGGCGTGCCCTCGTTCTTGTAGCTCTTGACGGCCTTCTCGTCGATGTTCTTCCAGATGTGCTCGGGGAGGATGTAGACCGCGAGCTTCTCCATGATCGGCGAGGGCTGCTTGACGGTGAGCACCAGCGTGGTGTCGTCGGGCGCCACGGCCTTCACGATGTTGTCGGTGTACGAGCTGTAGTTGGTCTGCTCGTACTTGCCCTTGAGGATCCGGTTGAACGTGTAGGCCGCGTCGTGCGCGGTCAGCGGCTGCCCGTCGGACCACGTGAGACCGGAGCGGATCTTGTAGGTCCAGGTCTTGTGGTCGGCCGACTCCGTCCAGGACTCGGCGAGCCCCGGTGCGGTGGAGAAGTCCGACGCGGCGTACTCGGTGAGCGTCGGGTACTCCATCTGGAAGATCTCGTAGGAGACCGCGGCGATGCCGGTGAACGGGTTCGCCGAGTCGATGTCCTCGGTCATGCCGACCGTGAAGACGGTGGGGGCGCTTGATGTGGCGGGGGTCGGGGACGACGAGTCGTCGGCGGATGCCGGTCCGGTCAGCAGCACCCCCGTCGCGAGCGTGGTGACCGCGAGCGCGGCCAGGAGTCGGGTGGTGCGGGCCGGCCTTCTCATGCTCGTTCCCTCCGTGACGCCGCCGGGCCCTCCACCCGGTCGCAACTGACCCGTGGGTCAGTCCGGCGTGCGGCATTCCTACCTCATGGGGGCCCGAATGGGGAGGTTTGTGACATGTTCGTTCCCGACGAATGTTTCGTCGGCGTTACGGCCCTCCCGCCGGATGAATTACGGTCAGGCCGTGCTCCGACCGCCGATCGCCCCGTCCCTGCCCGTGACGACGACCGTCCACGGGCAGGTCGTCGTCGACCCCTACGGCGGCCTCGCCGACCCGGCCGAGTCGGTCACCGCGGCGTACCTGCAGGCCGAGCGCGACTACCACGACGCCCGCGTGGCCGGGCTCGCCGGCACCCGGGAGCGGCTGGCCGCCGAGATGCGCGCGCGCGTGCCGGACGAGGAGCCCTCGGCCCCGTGGGAGCAGGGCGGCTGGACCTACCGCCGGCGCACGCCGCCGGGGGCCGAGTACGACCGGCTCGAGCGCCGGCCCGCGGGCGCGGCCGACGCTGCCGCCGAGGTGCTGCTGGACCTTCAGCGGGTCCACGACGACGCGGGCGCCGAGTACACGCACGAGGGCCTGCTCGAGGTGAGCCCGGACGGCAGGTGGCTGGCGTGGTCGGTCGACCACGAGGGCGACGAGGTGTACGCCCTGCGCTTCCGGGACCTGACGACGGGCACCGACCTCGACGAGGTCGTGCCGCGCACCTACTACGGCGGCGCCTGGTCGGCCGACTCCGCGACGTTCCTCTACGTGGTGCACGACGACGCCTACCGGCCCTTCCAGGTGTGGCGCCACCGGCTCGGCACCCCGGTGGAGCAGGACGTGCTGGTGCTCGAGGACCTCGACGAGCGGCTCGAGGCGACGGTGCACGCGTCGCGGTCCGGCGACTGGCTCGTGATCACGCTGCTCGGTCGCGGCTTCACCGAGGAGTGGCTCGTGCCGGCGGCGGACGTGACGACGCCGCCCCGGCTCGTGCGTCCGCGCGAGCTCGGCGTGGAGTACGCCGTCGAGCACGCGCCCGGCCACGGGCCCGACGGCGCCGACGGGTTCCTCGTGACCACCAACCTCGACGCCGCGGAGTTCCGGGTGGCATGGGCGCCCGTCGACGACGTGGCCACCTGGCTGCCCCACCTCGACGAGGACCCCGCCCAGCGGGTGTGGGCCGTCGACGCGTTCGCCCGCGGCGTGGTGCTCAGCCTTCGCCGCGACGGCGCGGCCACCGTGCGCGTGGTGCCGCGCGACGCCCCGGCGTACGACGTCCTGCCCGAGCACGCCGGCGGCATGGTGCGCCTGGCGCGCAACGAGGACTGGGACGCCGAGGTCGTGGTGGTGGCCACGGACTCGTTCGTCCACCCGACCGTCGAGCTCGGCCTGGGCTGGGACGGCAGCCGCACCGAGCGCCACCGCCGCGAGAGCGTCGGCGTCGACCTGGACGCGTACGTCTGCGAGCGGCTGCTCGCCCCCGCCGACGGCGTCGAGGTGCCGGTGGTGGTCGTGCGGCACCGGGACACGCCGCTGGACGGCACCGCCCCCTGCCTGCTGTACGGCTACGGCTCCTACGAGGCCTGCTGCGACCCCGACTGGGGCATCGACTGGTGGCGCTCGCTGCCCTCGCTGCTCGACCGCGGCGTCGTCTTCGCCGTCGGCCACCCGCGCGGCGGCGGCGAGATGGGACGCCGGTGGTGGGAGGACGGCCACCTCGCGGCCAAGCACCACACGTTCGACGACCAGGCGGCGGTGGCCGAGCACCTGCTCGACGGCCGGGTGCGCGCGGTCGTGACCCGCGGGCTGTCCGCGGGCGGGCTGCTCCAGGGCGCGCTGTACGGCCGCCGGCCGCGGCTGTGGGCGGGCGTGGTGGCCGAGGTGCCGTTCGTCGACGTCGTCACGACGATGCTCGACGCGAGCCTGCCCCTCACGGCGCAGGAGTTGCTGGAGTGGGGCGACCCGCGCGACCCGGCCCAGCACGAGTTCATGGCGGCGTACTCGCCCGTGCTGAACCTGCCCGACGTCGCGGAGCGGCCGCCGCTGCTGGTGACCGGGGCCGTGCACGACCCGCGTGTGCTCGTGCGAGAGCCGGCCCGCTGGGTCGCCCGGCTGCGGGCGAGCGACCCCGGGAACGGCGCGGGGGACGACGACTCCTCGCCCGTGTCGCCGCGCACGGTGCTGTTCCGCTGCGAGACCGGGGCCGGCGCGCACGGCGGGCCGTCGGGGCGCTACGCCGAGCTCGAGTACGAGGCGGAGGTCCACGCCTGGGTGCTGGCCGCCCTCGGTGTCGGCTGAGCCGCAGCGTCGGAGGTGCCGGGCAGGCTGCGGCCCGTGGTCCGGCGAGCGTCGCCGGCGGTCGACGACGAGGCGGGGCGATGAGCGGGACGACGGCGGGCGAGGATCGGCAGGGCGCGACGGACGGGGACGCCGGCCAGGCGCCCCCTCCCGCTGCGGACGAGGTCATGGCGCGGGTGATGGCCGCCGTCGAGGCGGGCCGCTCGGGCGAGCGGGCCGCGGCCCGAGCGGCCCTCGACGCGGTCTGGGCGCAGCTCGGCGACGACGGCGACCCCTTCCACCGGTGCGTGCTCGCCCACTACCAGGCGGACCTGCAGGACGACCCGGTCGACGAGCTCGCGTGGGACCGGCGCGCCCTCGAGGCCGCCGGCGATCTCACCGACGAGCGCGCCGGGGCCTACCACTCCACTCTGCAGGTGCGCGGCTTCCTGCCCTCGCTGCACCTCAACCTCGCCGACGACCACCGCCGGCTCGGCGACGAGGCCGCCGCCCGCGAGCACCTCGCCCTCGCGCGCGGGGCGCTCGACGCCCTGCCCGAGGACGGCTACCGGGCCACGATCGAGGCGGGCCTGGGCCACGTGGCCGACGCGCTGGCGGCCGGGTCGACCGCGGCGCTGGCCACACACCACGGCCCGGCCTGACCGGCCGGGCCGCGGCGTATCCGGCCGAATCCCCTTCTCGCCCCGCTTCCGGCGCGCCACACTCGGCCCGTGGACGCGAGCGGCACCCGCACCGCCGGCCGGCCGGCCCTGGCCGACCTGTGCCGCCGCGACCCGCTCGACCTCGACTCCGACCCCCGGCTGTGCCGCGCGGGGGCGGTGGTCGTCCCCGAGCCGTGCGGCCCGCTGTGCACGCCGTGGTGCCTGGCCGGGCACGGGGGGCCGGCGACCGACGACAGGTGACGGCCGCCGCTCCGGCCACGGCTGCGCAACTCACGCCGGGAGAGCCTCGATGGCTGGTCAGGTTGTCCAGCGTGTCGGCCAGGTGTTGAGCATCAGGTCAGGTGATGCTGCCCTAGGTGGATGTTCAACGAGGGCCAGCTGTACGCACCCGTCGTGACCACCGAGGGCGGCGAGGTCGTCGTCGAGCTCGGCTCCGACCACCCCGGTGTCGGCGACCCCGAGTACCGCGCGCGCCGCAACACCATCGCCTCGCTGGCGCTGGACTGGACCCCCGAGCGGCCCATGCCCGTCGCGGAGTATACCGACGAGGAGCACGAGGTGTGGCGCGTGGTGAGCGCCGAGCTCGCCCGCAAGCACGAGCGGCTCGCCTGCGCCGCCGCGCGCGCCGGCCGCGAGCGCATCGAGCTGCCCACGGACCACATCCCGCAGCTCACCGACGTCACGGCCGCGCTCGCCCCGCTCACGGGGTTCACCTACCTGCCGGCGGCCGGGCTCGTGCCGCTGCGCGAGTTCTACGGGTCGCTGGCCGACCGGTCCTTCTGGTCGACCCAGTACATCCGCCACCACTCCGTGCCGCTGTACACCCCGGAGCCGGACGTCGTGCACGAGGTGCTCGGCCACGCGATCACCCTCGCCGAGCCCACCTTCGCCGAGCTGTACGTCGCGGCCGGCCGCGCGGCCCGCCGGGTGGAGTCGGCCGACGCGCTGGAGTTCGTGTCGAAGGTGTTCTGGTTCTCGCTGGAGTTCGGCGTCGTGCACGAGCCCGACGGCCCGAAGGCCTACGGGGCCGGGCTGCTGTCGTCGTACGGCGAGATCGAGGAGTTCGTCGAGGCGGACCTGCGCCCGGTCGACATCGCGCGCATGGGCGTGCAGACCTACGACATCACCCACTACCAGCCGATCCTGTTCGCGGCCCGGTCGTGGAGCGAGGTCGTCGACGTCGTGGGCGGCTTCTTCGACTCCGCCACGGACGAGAGCATCGAGCGCCTGCGCCACGAGCACCCCGTCGGCGTCTGACGCACCGCTGCTCCGTCCGGGTGGCGCGGTACGCCGTCCGGGTGGCTCCGAGCGGTCGGCGCGGCTCTCACCCGCTTCAGACCGCGTCCCGACCGAGCGCCCATCTCCCTTCGGTAGCAAGGGATCGCGCGCCCACCGACGAATCTGTCCCCCTTCTTCGCCGATCCTTGGGTCAGGTCCGGCCGGAAGCGCGACGACACCTGCCTAACGTCGAACGCGCCGACAACGGCGTAACCGAAGGAGTTGACCCCCCATGAGCTCCATCGCGCTGAACCTGGTCTTCGGACTGCTCCTGATCGTGCTCGTCGCTGGCAGCGTCACCGCCGCCGTCGTGGCCGCCCGCCACACCGGCGCGGACTGGCACCCCGCGTGGCTGCGCCGCGCGACGGCCCTGGGCGCCGGTGCCGTGGGCACCTTCGTCCTCTGGGTGTCGGCGATGGCCACCGTCCCCGCCTGACCCGCGCGGGAGGCGGAGCGTCACGACGCGACGCCGGCCCGAGGCGCTACGGACGCGTCCTGGAGGCGCCCGTCGAGCACCGCCAGGAACGCCGGCTCCGCGAGCAGCCCGTCGCCCACGACGGGCTGCTCGTGCCGGGCGGCGCAGTCCCGCACCCGGTCGAGCAGCCGGCCCGGTGCCAGCAGCCACGGCACCACGGCGCGCCCCGGCACGGCGTCGTCGAGGCGCGGACCCGGACCGGTCGCGAAGGCCGCGCGCGCCACGACGCCGGTACGTCGCGACGCCGCCGCCACGGCACGGGCGAACGCCTCGCGCTCGGCGCGCCGGCGGGTGCCGGCCGCGACGACCACCGCTGGCGCGGCGGCCCGGCGCAGCAGCAGGTCGAGCACGTCCGGCGGGTGACCCACGGCGTCCGCGACGTGCACCGGCCGCCCGGCGGCGCGCACGGCCGCGGGCACGTCCTCGCGCAGGTGGTAGGCGGAGGACAGCAGCAGCGGCAGCACCGCCACCGGCCCCTCCAGCGGCGCGACGGCCTCGGCCAGGGTCGGCCGGTCGTGCTCGAGGAACGCCACCGCCACCTCGGAGCCGCGGAGCGCGGCCAGCCGGTCCGCCGCGTCGCGCACCGCGTGGCCGGACCTCGGGTCCGGCGACCCGTGGGCGAGCAGCACCCCGGCGGTCACGACAGTTCGTCCGCGAACGCGCCCAGCGTCGCGCGCAGGCGCACGACGTCCCCGACGACGACCACCGCGGGCGACTCGACCGCCCGCGCCGCGGCGAGGTCGGCGATGTCGGCGAGCGTGCCGACGGTGGTGCGCTGCCGCGACGTCCAGCCCCGCTCGACCACCGCGACCGGCGTCGTCGCGTCGCGACCCGCCCGCACCAGCGCGGTCGCGGAGTCGCGCAGCAGCCGCACCCCCATGAGGAGCACGAGCGTCGTCGACGCCGGGTGCTGCGCGGCCGCCGCCTCCACCGGTGCGATCCCGTCGTGCGCCGACACCAGCGCGAACGACGACGCGATCCCGCGGTGCGTCACCGGGATGCCTGCGGCTGCCGGCACGGACACCGCCGACGTCACGCCCGGCACGACCTCGACCGGCACGCCGGCGGCACGGCAGGCCAGGGCCTCCTCGCCGCCGCGGCCCAGCACGAACGGGTCGCCGCCCTTGAGCCGCACGACGTCGAGACCGCGCAGGGCCCGATCGACGAGCAGGTCGTTGATCTCGTCCTGCGTGAGCTGGTGGTGGCCAGGGGCCTTGCCGCAGTCGACCACCTCGACGTGCGGGCCGAGCTCCTCGAGCACCCCGCGCGGTGCGAGGCGGTCCACCACCACGACGTCGGCCAGGGCCAGCAGCCGCCGGCCGCGCACCGTGAGCAGGCCCGCGTCGCCCGGGCCACCGCCCACGAGGTGCACCGTGCCCGGGCCGGTGGCGCGGCGGGGGCGGGTCGCGCGCAGCGGCAGCGTCCCGGTGTCCAGCGCCGCGGCGACCGCGTCGCGCAGGGCGCGGGCGCGCCCGGGGTCGCCGCCGCCGGACACCGCGACGAGCACGCCGTCGGCAGCGCGGGCCACGGCTGGCGTCCACGCGGCCGAGGAGCCGGCGTCGTCGGCGCGCACGCACCACACCCGCGCGGCCTCGGCGGCCGACGCCACCGCGGCGTCGGTGCCGGGCTCGCCCGTGGCCGTGTGCACGAGCCACGCGCCGTCGATGTCGCCGTCGGCGTACTCGCGCGGGTGCCAGGTCACGGCGCGGTCGGCCACGAGCGCGGCCAACGGCTCGCACAGCCACGGCGCCACCACCTCGACGACGGCCCCGGCCGCCACGAGGGCCGTGGCCCGGCGCGCCGCCACCGGGCCGCCGCCGACCACGAGCACGCGGCGGCCGGCCAGGTCGAGCACGAGGGGGTAGGAGGGAGCGCGCGTCGAGGCGGTCATGCGTGCAGCCCGCACTCGACCTTGCCGGTGCCGGCCCACCGGCCGGCCCGGCCGTCCTCGCCGGGCGCCACGGGCCGTGTGCACGGCTCGCACCCGATGGAGGCGTAACCGATCTGACGCAGCGGGTTCACCAGCACGCCGTGCTCGTCGGCGTAGCGCGCCACGTCGTCCTCGGTCCACGCGGCGAGGGGGTTGAGCTTCACCAGCCCGCGGCGCGCGTCCCAGCCGACGACGTCGATCGCCCGACGGGTGACCGCTTCGTCGCGACGCATCCCGCTGGCCCAGGCGGCGTAGCCGGACAGCGCCCGCTCCAGCGGCTCCACCTTGCGGATCGCGCAGCACGCGTCGGGGTCGCGGGCCCACAGGTCCGGCCCGAACCGGGCGTCCTGCTGCTCGACGCTCAGCAGCGGCAGGACCGTGCTCACCTCGACCGGGTACGCGGTGGCCACCGCGTCGCGCGTGCCGAGCGTCTCGGCGAAGTGGTAGCCGGTGTCGAGGAAGAGCACCTCCACGCCCGGTGCCACGGACGACGCGAGGTGCACCAGGACGGCGTCGGCCATCGAGCTCGCCACGACGAACCCCTCGCCGAAGGTCTCGACGGCCCATCGCAGCGCCGCGGCGGCCTGACGGCGGGGGTCGTCGAGGTCCGCGACGAGCGCGGCGCCGTCGCGGGCGAGGTCCTGGCGCCGGTGCAGCGAGAGGGTGCTCACGTCAGGGCCTCCTCGTCGGCGCGGCGGGCCCACTGCGCGAAGGACTCGTCGTCGTCGCGCTGCTCGACGTAGCGCCCGACCACGCGCTCGACGTAGTCGGGCAGCTCGGCCGAGGTCACCTTGAGCCCGCGCGGCTTGCGCCCGAGGCCGGCCTCCGGCCCGAGCTCGCCGCCGAGGTGCACCTGGAAGCCCTCGGTCTGCTCGCCGTCCGGGCCGGGGACGAGCATGCCCTTGAGCCCGATGTCGGCCACCTGGATGCGCGCGCAGGAGTTGGGGCATCCGTTGACGTGCAGCGACAGCGGCCGGTCGAACGTGGGCAGCCGGTCCTCGAGCTCGGCCACGAGCCGCGCGGCGTTGCCCTTGGTCTCCGCGATCGCCAGCTTGCAGAACTCGATGCCGGTGCAGGCCATGGTGCCGCGGCGGAACTCACTGGGACGCACCTCGAGACCGAGCGCGTGCAGCCCCGCGACGAGCGGCTCGATGTCGTCGTCCCCGACGCCGAGCACCACGAGCTTCTGCTGCGCAGTGAGACGGACCTCGCCGGAGCCGTGGCGCTCGGCGAGGGTGGCGAGCCCGTCCAGCACGGTGCCGCTCACCCGGCCCACCGTCGGTGCGGCACCGACGTACCACCGCCCGTCGCGCTGCGGGTGGACGCCGACGTGGTCGCGGCGGCCGGCGTAGGGCTGCGCGGCCGGTCCGTCCACGAGCCGGTGGCCGAGGTACTGCTGCTCGACCACCTCGCGCAGCCGGGCGACCCCCCAGTCCTGCACGAGGAACTTCAGGCGGGCGCGCGTGCGCAGCCTGCGGTAGCCGTAGTCGCGGAACACCGACACCACGGCGGCCCAGACGTCGGGCACCTCGTCGAGCGGCACCCAGGCACCGAGGCGCTGCGCCAGCATCGGGTTCGTCGACAGGCCGCCGCCCACCCAGACGTCGAAGCCCGGGCCGTGCTCGGGGTGCACGACACCGACGAACGAGAGGTCGTTCACCTCGTGGGCCACGTCCTGGCGGGGCGAGCCTGACACCGCCGACTTGAACTTGCGGGGCAGGTTCGAGAACCGCGGGTCGGCGACGTGGCGGCGCACGATCTCGCGGATGGCCGGCGTCCCGTCGAGGATCTCGTCGGCCGCGACGCCGGCGACCGGCGAGCCGAGGACGACGCGGGGGGTGTCGCCGCACGCCTCGGCGGTGGTGAGGCCCACGGACTCCAGCCGCTGCCAGATCGCCGGCACGTCCTCGATCCGGACCCAGTGCAGCTGCACGTTCTGCCGGTCGGTGATGTCGGCGGTGTCGCGGGCGTAGCGCTGCGAGACGTCGGCGACCGCACGCAGCTGCTCGGCCGAGAGGATCCCGCCGTCGCTGCGGATGCGGAGCATGAAGTGCTCGTCGTCGAGCTCGTGCGGCTCGAGGGACGAGGTGCGGCCGCCGTCGATCCCCTGCCGGCGCTGGGTGTAGAGGCCCCACCACCGCATGCGGCCGCGCAGGTCGCTCGGGTCGATCGAGCCGAACCCCTGACGGGAGTAGACGTTCTCGATCCGGGCGCGGACGTTGAGCCCGTCGTCGTCCTTCTTCAGGCGCTCGTTGGCGTTGAGCGGCTCGGCGTAGCCGAGCGCCCACTGCCCCTCGCCGCGCGGGGGGCGGGCGGCCCGGGAGCGGGCGGCGCCGGGCGCCTGCGCGGGCGGGTCTGCGGTGGTGTCGATGCTCATCGGTCGTCTCCTCGGGGCGAGGACGACCGGCGGCGCGCGGCACGACGTCCCCCACCGACCGGGGGTCAGCAGGGGGAGGAGCCCGGACGACGACGGCCGTCCGGGGTGCAGGGCACGGGACGGCGGGTCAGCCGACGGGGCGACAGGCCGCGCTGGCCACGCGCATGTGGTCGACGTGACGCCGGACCACGAGGCGGTTGTGCGCGGGCATGCGCCCAGGCTGGGGCCTGGTCCGCCTGGCGGGCAACGCCGTACCACCATGCGAGACCCCCGCGCCGCCGCGGCGGTACCTGCACACGATTCGCGGGAAGGTCGGCGTCCCCTCCGGCCGCGGCTGTCCGCCGTGTCCGGTGCGGCCGGGCCGGATGGCCGGGGCGGACCGCCATGGGCGGGTCCGTCTCACTAGGGTCGGGCCATGACGACGACTCCCGGAATCCCCGGCATCGAGCCGGACACCGTCACCCCCGTGCCGATCGACGGCGAGCTCGTGGCCGGCTCGGCCTCCACCGAGGTGCGCGCCCCCTACGACGGCACGCTGCTCGGCTCGATCCCGGCGCTGACCGCCGCGGACGTCGACCGTGCCGTCGCCGCGGCCAAGCAGGCGCTGCACGAGCGCCCGCTGCCGCAGTGGAAGCGCGCCGAGATCCTCGACAAGGCCGCCGCCCTGCTCGTCGAGCGGCAGGAGGACTTCGCGCGGTGCATCGCGCTCGAGGCCGCCAAGCCGATCCGCACGGCCCGCGCCGAGGCCCAGCGCGCCGTGAGCACGCTGCAGTTCAGCGCGGCCGTCGCGCGCACGCTGGCCGGCGAGGTGGTGCCGCTGGAGGCGGCCCCGTCGGGCGAGGGCAAGCTCGGGTTCGTGCTCCGCGTCCCGGTGGGCGTCGTCGGGGCGATCTCGCCTTTCAACTTCCCGCTCAACCTGGTGGCGCACAAGCTCGGGCCGGCGATCGCCGCGGGCTGCCCGGTGGTGCTCAAGCCCGCGAGCCAGACACCGTTCTCGGCGATCCTGCTGGCCCGGCTGCTCTTCGAGGCCGGGCTCCCGCACGACTACCTGCACGTCGTCACCGGCGGCGGGTCGGTGGTGGGCAACGCGCTCGTCGACCACGACGACATCGCGCTCATCACCTTCACCGGCTCGCCCGAGGTGGGCTGGGGCATCCGGGCCCGCGCCCCGCGCAAGCGCGTCGGGCTCGAGCTGGGCAACAACGCGCCGCTCATCCTCGAGGGCGACGCCGACTGGCGCACCGCCGTCGCCAAGGTCAAGGTCGCCGGGTTCAGCCACGCCGGCCAGTCGTGCATCTCGACCCAGCGGCTGTTCGTCCACTCCTCGATCGCCGACGACGTCGTCGCCGCGCTCACCGAGGCGGTCGACTCGATCGTCGTGGGCGACCCGCTCGACGAGGCCACCGATGTCTCGGCGCTCATCTCGACCGGCGAGCGCGACCGCGTGGCCGGCTGGATCCACGAGGCCGCCGACGAGGGCGCCCGCGTGGCCTCGGGCGGCGTCGTCGGCGAGGACGGCGTGCTGCGGCCGACGCTGGTGGTCGACGCGACGCCGGAGATGAAGGTGTGCTCGCAGGAGGTGTTCGGCCCGGTCGTCGCGGTGACCCGCTACGACGACTTCGCCGACGCCCTGCGCATGGCCAACGACACGCGCTACGGGCTGCAGGCCGGCCTGTTCACCGCGGACGTCACCAAGGCCCTGCAGGCCGCGCGCACGCTGGACTTCGGCGGTGTGCTCATCAACGAGGTGCCCACGTGGCGGGCCGACCAGCAGCCGTACGGCGGCCTGCGCGACTCCGGCAACACCCGTGAGGGGCCGGCCTGGTCGGTCCGCGAGATGACCGAGGAGCGCCTGGTCATCCTCAACGGCTGACACCCGATGTCACGTGCGGAACGGTCGCCTCCCAGCGCGGGAGGCGACCGTTCCGACAGTGACGTGCGGGCCGGGGTCGGTCAGAGGGCGGCCGGGGCGCCGAACACGTCGGCGAACGCGATCTCGCTCAGCGGCCGGCGCTCGCGCGGTGCCACCTCGCGCTCGGCGGCCCAGGCCGGCAGCGACTCCGGGTCGCCGAGGCGGCCGACGGCCAGGACGACGACCGCGCGGTACTGCGGCGGGACGCCGAAGGTCTCGGCGATGCGGGCGGCGTCGAACCCGCCCATCTGGTGCACGACGAGGCCGCGCGAGGCCGCCTCGACGGTGAGCTGGCCGACGGCGAGGCCGAGCTCGTAGGGCCCGATGTCGCGCGGGGAGCCGTCCTCGTGCTCGACCTCCACCAGGCCGGCGACGAGCACCGGGGCCGCGGAGGCCCACACCTGGTTGAACTCGGCGAGGGCGTCGAACAGGCCCTTGTACGTCGCGTCGGCGCCGTCGTGGCCGTTGCGGCCGACCAGGAAGCGCCACGGCTGGTAGTTGTTCGCGCTCGGCGCCCAGCGGGCGGCCTCGAGCAGCGCGGTCACGTCCGCGTCGGGGACCGGGGTCGGGTCGAACGCGCGCGGGCTCCAGCGCTGGGCGAGCAGCGGGTGCAGGTCGGCGGCGGTCGGGGCGGTGCGGGTGGTGCTGGTGGTCATCTCTCACTCCTCGGGAGAAGTCGTTGACCGTTCAACAATCTCCCGTTCCCGGTATTCCGTCGCCCGGGGGGCCGCGCCCGCGTGACCCCGGTCACGCCCCCCGCCGCCCGGACGACGGGACCCGCGCAGGGGACGGGCGTTCGAGCGGGACGACGCCGGTCGGCAGGGAGCGGGCGGCGTGTCGCGCGACGTCGCGGCCGCGCTGCGGCACCCTGGACGGGTCGAGCGGCAGCCAGCGGCTGCGGGGAAGCGGTCGGCACGGGCCCCCGTCCGGGGGTCCTTGCCTGCGTGCCTGGGAGACACCGTGCCCGTCGACGCCCGTGCGCCGTACCCCCACGACCCCGACAGCCTGGCCGACCTCGGCGAGCCCGCGGCTGCGGCCGGCCCGCTCGCCGACGAGCGCGAGCCCGCGCCGTTCCGGCGCTCGCCCGGTCTGCTGGCCGTGCTCGCGGTGGTCGCCGGCCTGGTGTGCGGCCTGGTCGTGCCCGGCCCGGCCGACGCCGGCACCGCGCAGGACGCCCGGCCCCAGGCCGCGGCGGCGCCCTCGGCCCGCCCCCCGGTCGAGGCGGGGTCCGCCACGTCGGGCCGGCTCACCGGCACGCCCGTCGGCCCCGCGGCACCGCCCGCCGCGCACTCCTCGCACCCGGCCCCGCAGGTGCCCCTCACGGGCGGCACCGCGTCGGCGCCCCCGGCGACCCGCACCCCGGCTCCTGCCGGCACCGCCCCCGCCACCGCGACCCCTCGTCCGCGACCCTCGGCCGTGACCGCGCTGCTCGGCGGTCCGACGAGCCCGTTCGCCGGCGTGGCGCCCGCCGCGTCCCCGACGGCCGTGCGGCCGACGGCCGGCCCGGCGTCGGCCACGGCGCCCGCGTCGAGCCGCCCGGTCGTGCCGAGCGCCGCCGCCAGCAGCGCCCCCGTGGCGCGGCCGGCCCCGACGACGCGGGCGGCGGCGGCGCTCGTCCCGGACCCGCTCCCGCCCCGCCCCGGCTCGGCGCGCCTCACGACCGCACGGCACCGGCCGCCCCCGGCCTACCGCCCCACCCGGCGCCTGCCCTCGGGCAGCGGGACGGGCCGTCGCATCGTGTACGCCGAGCGCTCCGCGCACGTGTGGATCGTGGACGCGCACGGCGCGGTGGTGCGCGACTACCCGGTGACCGGCCGGATCGGCCGCCCCCGGCCGGCCGTCTACCACGTGTACTCGATGTCGCGGACGGCCGTGAACCCCGGCGAGAAGCTGCGCTTCGACCTCATGGTGCGCTTCGCCTACGGCGTCACCGGGGCCCGGATCGGGTTCCACACCATCCCGCGCACCTACGCCGGCGTGCCGATCCAGGGCGAGAACCAGCTCGGCCAGGCGATCGGCGCCGGCGGCTGCGTGCGGCAGCGGCGCGTCGACGCGGAGTTCCTCTATTCGTGGGTACGCATCGGCGACACGGTCGTCGTGCTGGCCTGACGTCGTACAGTGCGGGGGAGCGCGGCCCACCGGCGCGCCGCCACGACCCGTCCGGGGGGACCAGCCATGAGCGTCGCCGTCCGAGGTGCGCGCCTGCGACCCGTGCGCGCCGGCGCCGTCGCGGTCGCCCTGCTCGCCCTCGCCTCGGTGGTGTCCGCGGTGCCGGCGTCGGCCGGCTCCGCGTCCTCGGCGCCGGCCCCGAGCGGTCCCGCGCCCGTCCCCGGGCGGCACACGCCTCCGGCCCCGCCGCCGCCCCCGGCCCACGGCGTCACGGTCACCGTCACCCCGCGCAGCGGCTCGGTCGTGGGCGTGGCCTCGCCCATCTACGCCCGGTTCAGCCGCGCGGTGCGGTTCCGGGCCGCGGCCGAGTCGCACATGGCCGTCTACATCAACGGGCGCAGGTCGCGCGGAGCCTGGTCGTGGCGCGACTCGCGCACGGCGGTGTTCCGGCAGGAGAACCTGTGGCCGGGCCACGCGCGCATCGAGGTGCGGCTCGACCTGCACGGGGTGGAGCTCGACCGCACCTCGAGCGCCCGCTACGTCGGCTCGCGCAGCACCACCCGCCCCTACACGATGCGGACGCCGCGCTCGCTGGTCGCCACCATCAACGGCGTCACCGACCGCATGGTCGTGCGCGTCGACGGCAAGGTGGTCAAGGTGTTCGGCGTCTCGCTGGGCAAGCCCGGCTACGAGACGCGCTCGGGCATCAAGGCGGTGATGGAGAAGTACGTCTCCCGCCACATGACCAGCGTCACCGCCGGCATCACCGACCCGCACGACCAGTACGACGTGATCGCCCCGTACGCCACGCGGATCACGCCGACGGGCGAGTTCGTCCACGGGGCGCCGTGGGCCACCGCGCGCATCGGCAGGTGGAACGGCTCGCACGGCTGCACCAACCTCACCACGGCCGACGCGAAGTGGTTCTTCGACAACACCGTCACCGGTGACGCCGTCGTCACCACGGGCACCGGTCGTCCCATGGAGTTCTGGAACGGGCCGGGCGCGCCTTTCAACATGCCGTGGACCCAGTGGCTCGCGCACTCCGCGCTCAAGGGCCGCGCCGCCTGACGCTGGTGGCGCCGCGTGCTCAGCGCGGGGGCACGCGCACCACGAGGCGCCCGGGCAGCACCCGCGCCTGCAGCACGTGGCCGGGGGCCACGACGTCGCCGTCCACCTGACGCGGGTGGTCGCCCACGGTCACGACCCAGGCCGAGCTGCCGCGCAGGTGCACGCGCGAGGTGTCGTGCCCGCCCCGGCGCAGCACGAGCCGGCCGGCCGTGCGGGCCCAGTCGACCGGACGCACGAGCGGCAGCACCACCACGTGCAGCGCGCCGTCGGAGGCGTCGGCCTCCGGCACGACGTCGAGCCCGCCCACGAGGCCGCCGACGTTGGCCACGAGCACGGTGCGCGCGGAGTACCACTGCGGCTCCCCGCCGTCGACCGCGACGCCCACCCGCATCGCGCGCTGACGCAGGGCGCGCCCGGCGTTCACGACGTAGGCCGTCGGGCCCAGGGCCCGCTTGAGGTCCTCGTCGGCGTCGATCAGCCGCGCGTCGAGGCCGATGCCGGCGATCACGGTGCACAGCCGCACCTCGCCGCCGAGGCCGACCTCGAGGAGGTCGACCGCCCGGTCGTCGCCCGCGAGTGCCACGCCGGCGGCCTGGTCGACCGACAGCGGGATGCCGAGGTTGCGGCAGAGCAGGTTGCCGGTGCCGGCAGGCACGATGCCGAGCGGGACGCCGCTGCCCGCCAGGCCCGAGGCCACCGCCGTGACGGTGCCGTCGCCGCCCCAGGCGATGACCAGGCCGGCGCCCTCCGCCACGGCCGCGCGGGCCTGCTCCTCGCCGGTGCTCGCCGGCGTCGTGGCCACGACGGTGGGCGCCGGTCGGCCCACGCGCCGGGCCGCCCCCTCGAGCACGATGCGGGCCGCCGCGAGGCCGCCGCCCCTGTGCGGGTGCACCACCGCCACCGAGGGCGAGGGCCGCTCAGCCACCGATGCGCCAGGTCACGTTGCCGGCGTCGTCGCGCTGCTGCACCAGGACGTCGACGTGCGAGCCGTCGCTCGCGGTCGCGTCGCAGGTGAAGACCGATCCCGCCTGGATGGGCACGGTCTCCGGGCAGGTGACCGTGACGGAGGTGCCGGCATCGGCCGACAGGCGGCTGCCGATCTCGGCCTCGATCGCCCCGACGTCCAGGGTGCGCTCGCGGCCGGTGACCAGCAGCCCCACGGCCACGAGAGCACCGAGCAGCAGCAGCACGAGGCCGACGGAGGTGAGCAGCAGCCCGCGGCGCGAGCCCCGGCGCGACCCGGACGAGGGCGGGCCGGCGCTGCCGTCGAACAGGTCCGGGTAGGGCTCGGGGTCGACCGGCGCGAAGGTGAACGAGTGCCCCGGCTCGGCGCCGCTCCACGCCGCCACCTCGGGGTCCTCCCACGCGCCCGGGCCCGGGTCCGACGGGCCGTCGTCGACGGGTGGCGCGGCGGGGTCGTACGTGGAGCCGGTCCAGCCCCGACCGTCCCACCAGCGCAGCGGCGCGGCACCTGCCGGGTCGGGGTACCAGCCCTCCGGCACCGACGGCGCGTCGTCCACGTGGTGACGCTAGCGCCGCGGAGGGGCCGGATGCGTCAGGCACGCGTGCGCGGACCCGCGCCCGGCGGGGTCAGACCGTGGCGTGACGGTGGTCGGCGGCGGCGCGCTCGCAGTCGCGCACGTTGTGGAACCCGGACTCGAACACGCAGTCGTGGCACACCGCGATCGACGCGGTGCCGAGGTGCACCACCTCGACGCTGTGCGGGTGGCAGCACGCCGCCGCGTGGCGGTGGTCGCGCCGGTGCACGGCGGCGAGCATGGCCCGCACGATCGGCTCCGGCGAGTTCGGCGTCATGCACCCGGTATCGGGTCGGCCGTGGCCGGACCTGAGGGGATCGGCCGGACGGTCGCGCGCACCGCCCGGGGGACCTGCCCTCCGTCGTTCGGCCGGGACGTCCGCGCTGCGCCGGGCCGCCGCGCCCGACCGGGTCGGTACGGTGCCCGCGTGACCGCGTCGTCCCCGACCCCACCGGTGCTGCCGCCCCCGCTCGCGGCGGTCCTCGACCGTGCGACCGCGGAGGCGGTGGCGCTCGGCCACGCGAACGTGACCCCGTGGCACCTCGTCCGCATCCTCGACCGCGACTTCCCGGCGCAGAGCCGGGCCGTGCTCGGCCCGTCGCTCGTCACGACCGCCGCGATGCGGCTCTCGGAGCAGCAGCGCACGTACACGTCGCCGGTGCTCAGCCCGGGAACCGCCGAGGCGCTCACCGCCGCGGCGGCCGCGTCAGACCCGGTGGCCGCGCTCGCCGCGATCCTGCGCTCGGTCACCGCGGACGCCGTCGCGCCCGCCGCTCCGGCGGCACCGGCGCCCCCGCGGCCGGCCCCCGGGCCGGCGCCGGCGACCGGGCCCGGTCCCACCGGCTCGCCGGGCCTGCTGACCGCGGTGCGCGAGGTGTACGCCGAGGTGGCGCTGCCGGACCCGGCGCTGGTGGCCCGCCCCGCCGTGGAGGACGCCGTCCTCACGGCCCTCGAGTCCGGCGGCACCCCGCTCGTGGTCGGTCCGGAGGGCAGCGGGCGCTCGTCGCTGGCCGCGCTGCTGGCCGCCCGGCTCGCCGACCCCGGCCACCGCGGCCCGCTCGCCGGGCGCCCGGTCGTGCGGGTGCGCGCGTCCGACGCCGTCGTGACCCGCACCGGCGAGCGGGTGGAGGGGCTGTTCGTCGACGTCGGGGAGCGCGCGGTCGTGGTGCTCGACGACCTCGAGGTGCTCGCCGGCCTCGGCAGCGGCGGTGGCCGGGCCGACTCCGCGCTGCTCGCCGTCGTGCGCGGCGTGGTCGAGCACCCGACCCGGCGCGTGGTGCTCGTGCTCTCGGCCGCCTACCTGCCGACGCTGCGCGGCGCGGAGCCCGAGCTGGTCGACGAGTGCACCGAGGTGGACCTCGTGCCGCTGACCGACGCCGAGGTGCACGCCATCGCGGCCCGCCACGCCGCCGCGGTGGCGGGCCCGGCGCACGTCGTGCTCGACGACGGGGTGGTGGAGGCGGCCACCGGGCCACGGCTGCCGAGCGACGTCGACTCGCACCCCGCGCTGGCGGTGCGTCGGCTCGACCGCGGGGTGGCGGCCGCCGTCGTGCGCGGCGACCTCGTGGTGCACGTCGCGGACGTCGTGCCGCCGGTGGTCCGGCCGCGGTTCGACGCCGCAGCCGTGCGCACCGGGCTGGCCCGGCGCATCGTCGGCCAGGACGACGTCCTCGACCGGGTCGTGCACCGGCTCTCCATCACCCGCGCGGAGCTCGACGTGCGCCCCACGCGGCCGGACGGCGTGTTCCTGTTCGCCGGGCCCACCGGCACCGGCAAGACCGCGCTGGCGCAGGCAGTGGCCGCTGAGGCCCTCGGGTCGGAGGACGCCCTGGTGCGGCTGGACATGAGCGAGTACTCCGAGCCGCAGTCGGTCGCCAAGCTGGTCGGGTCGCCGCCCGGCTACGTCGGGTCCACGGAGCCGTCGTCGTGGCTGACGACCAAGATCCTGGCCCGCCCGGACTGCGTGCTGCTCCTCGACGAGATCGAGAAGGCCGACCCGGTGGTGTGGAACACCTTCCTGCAGGTGTTCGACGCCGGACGTCTCTCCGACGGCCTGGGCCGCACCGCCGACTTCCGGCACGTCGTCGTGGTGCTCACGACCAACATCGGGGCGCGGGTGTTCGAGGGTCGCACCGCCGGCTCGACCGTCGACGCCGCCACCGACTCGGCCGCGGTGCTCGCGGCGGTCAAGGAGCGGATGGCGCCGGAGCTGGTCAACCGGCTCGACGACGTGTGCGTGTTCCGGCCGCTGTCGGTCGAGGCGGTCACCGAGATCGCGCGGCGGATGCTCGACGACGTCGTCGTGGGCCGCATGGCGGCGCGCGGCTACACGCTCACCTACGACCGCTCGGTGCTCGACCTCGTCGCCCGCGCGGGGTTCGACCCCGCCTACGGGGCCCGCCCGGTGCGGCGCGCGCTCGAGAACCTCGTGGTGGTGCCGCTCGCGGCCTGCGCCCCCGGGACGTGGCACGCGGTCGCCGAGGGCGACCACGTGCGCTGGACCGCCCGGTCCTAGCGCACGGCCTCGTCGGGTCGCCGCAGGACGTCGTCGAACAACGCCTGCACGCGGTCCCACGCGTCGTCCGCGGCGTCCTCGACGTGGCCGGCCCGCAAGGGCCGGGTCATCGGCCGCATCCACGCGGGCGGCTCGGAGTGGTTCATGAACGAGTGGCCGGCGTCGGGGTACTCCTTCACGTCGTGGCGCACGCCGGCGCGCTCGAGCGCCGTGGAGAGCCGGTCCGCCGCGCCGCGCAGGCTGAGATCGCGCGCGCCGTAGGACGCCACCACCGGGCAGGCGCCGCGCACCGCCTCGTCCACCCGGCGCGGCAGGATCCCGTACTGCACCGCGCTCACGTCGAAGCCGCGGCCCGCCATGAGGATCGCGAACCCGCCGCCGAGGCAGAAGCCGGCCACCCCCACGCGGCCGGTGCAGTCCTCGCGCTCGGCCAGCCAGTCGCGTGCTGCGGCGATCTCGGCGAACGGCCGGCCGCTGCCGCTGCGCATCGCGCGCATCACCGAGGTCAGGCACCGCACCCGTCCGCCGTGGGAGAGCAGGTCCGGTGCGAGCGCGTGGAACCCGCGGCGCGCGAACTCGGCGGCGATGGCGCGGATGTCCGCGGTGAGCCCGAACGCCTCGTGCAGCACCACCACACCGGGCTGGGGTCCGTCCCCGGCGGCGAGCGCGAGGTGGGCGGGGACCGGCTCGCCGCCCGGGACCGGGATCGTCACGTCCACCGCAGCGCTCCTGTCGGCTCGTCCTGGGCCCGCCGCCGGACCGCGCCGGGCCCGGCGAGGCTACGACGCCGTCGCGCCGGGCGCGCGCCGTGGCGCGGCGCGAAGACTCGACCGGGGCTCGAGGGTTCGCCCGGCCTTCCCAGGCGCGCCTCCCACCTGCGGTGATGACGGCCCGTGGTCTCGACTCGACGTCGAGGGTCTTCAGGTGACGCGCTGTGATCGACAGGCGTCCGCTCGCCGGATAACGTCGGGGACGCTCTGTGGGGAAGCAGAGCCCCGCGACCGGACCGCCGAGTCCCGTCCACGGTCGCGGGCCGCACACCTCCTGGACGGGAGTGGGGGACCCACCACCGGTCGGGTGCAGCGCACCCGGCCTCGGGGTGAAGCCGCGCGAGCGGCAGGCCGACCTCCGGCCCAACCCGACAGCTCACCCCGCAGGCGGCGGAGGAACCCGTCATGTCCCGTGCCCTGAAGGTACGTGCGCTCGTGCTCGGCGTCGCCGCCGCGACGACGGCCACGCTGGTCGTCGCCGCCCCGGCCGACGCGATCTCCACCGCCCCGAGGGCGGGAGCCCTCCCGACCCTCTCCATGGGGGCCAAGGGCGCGGCCGTCTCCTCGCTGCAGCGGACCCTGGCCGTCCGCGCGACCGGCGTCTACGACTCCGCGACGTACGCCGCCGTCAAGCGCGTGCAGGTGTGGAAGGGGATCAAGCCGGCCAACGGCGTCGTCGGCTCCGCGACCTGGGTCGCGGTCAAGGACCCCACCCTCACCTACCGGATGCGGACGTCGCCGACCGCGCGCAAGAGCATGACGCTCAAGGTGTTCCAGACCTCCGTGCACGGCTATGGCATCGCGTACCGCGAGTCCAAGCTCACCTGCACGGCCGTGTCGCCGTCCGGCGCCTACCGGGGCAAGTGGCAGATGAGCAAGTACCTCTGGCACGCCTACGGCGGCTGGAAGTACGCGAAGTTCGCCAACCGCGCCAAGTGCTGGCAGCAGGACGCTGTGGCCCTCAACGTCTGGCGGCACAACGGCTGGCGGCCCTGGGGCGGCTGACCGCTCAGACCCCCACGCGCACGTACGCCAGGTCGGTCACCTCGTGGCCCTTGCTGCGGCCCGTGCGCTCGAACTTCGTCTCCGGGCGGTCGAGGCGGGCGCCACCGCCCGGGAAAGCGTCGCGCAGCAGCGGCTCGGCGTCGAGCACGCCGCGCATGTCCTCGGCGTAGTGCGACCAGTCGGTGGCCAGCCGCAGCAGCCCACCGGGCTCGAGCCGTGAGGCCATGAGCGCCACGAGGTCCGGGCGCACCAGCCGGCGCTTGTGGTGGCGGGCCTTCGGCCACGGGTCGGGGAAGAAGACCCGGATCTCGTGCAGGCACCCGGGCGCGAGCCGGTCGGCCAGCACGTCGACCGCGTCGTCCTCCATCACCCGCACGTTGTCCAGGCCGAGCCGCTCCACCTCGAGCAGCAGCCGCGCGACTCCGGGCGTGTGCACGTCGACGGCGAGGATCCCCACGGAGGCATCGTCGCGGGCCATCTCCACCGTGGCGTGACCGAGCCCGAAGCCGATCTCGAGCGCCACGGGCCGGCCGCCGAAGAGCCGGCCCGGATCGATCGGCCCGTCGGGCACGCCGTGGACGGGCAGCAGCCGGCGCACCGCGTCGGTCTGCGCGACGCTCATCCGGCCGCGCCGCGGGTGGAAGGTGCGGATGCGCTGCATGACCCGACGAGACTAGTGAGCCCTCGGTGGGGAGGGAGCGGCTCAGCCGCCGCCAGGTGCCGGGCGCGCCACCGCCACGAAGTTCTTGCCCACCGTGGCCGTCGCCCAGAGGCTGTCCGGGAACTGCACCCGGCTGAAGGTGACGACCTCCTTCGACAGGTACGCCTGCGCGGTCCAGCGCAGCTGGCCGCGTTCGGCGGTGCGCAGGATGAACACCTGCACCGCGCCGAACGGCGTGCCGGCCGTGGCGGCGCGGAAGGCCGCGGGGTCGCGGATGCTCGCCAGGCCGCGCACCACGGCGAGGCGCTCGTCGTAGCGGTCGAGGGGGAACGTGGCGCCGCCGTTCTGCGGCACGATCTGGAAGTACGGCGCGAACACCGACGAGCGGTCCACGCCGAGCACGATGGGCCGCGCGCCGGCGCCGAGGGTGTCGTCGACCAGGCGCTGCACGGTCGAGGCGGGGTAGCACTCGAGCATCGGCCAGTCGGCGGGCGTGGCCTCGGGACGCTGGCAGCTCTCCAGCGGGGTGCGGTAGGCCAGTGCGGCGGGCGAGTTCCACGCCGGGTCGCCGGCGGCCAGGCCGGCGGTCTGCAGCGGCACGATCGGCGGGTGCACCTTGGCCCAGAAGAGGAAAGCCCCGGGCATGGCGAGCAGCAGCGCCGCCAGGGCCGCGGCCGCGCGGAAGCGCCGTCCCGTGGCCGACGTCGTCCCGACGGCCCAGGTCTGGCGGGCGAGCAGGTCGCGCCAGACCCGCAGCGGCGGGGCGAGGAGGGCCACGAGCGGGGTCAGGACCGTGAGCACCCAGAACACGCTGCGGTAGCTGTAGAAGGTCTCGCCGCCGCGCACGACGTTCCAGTAGGCGGCGGCGGAGAGCACGACCGTGCCCAGCAGCAGCGCCACGGCCGTCTGCGCCCTGCGGTCGCCGAGGCGGGCCAGCACGAGGACGAGCCCGAGCGTCGCGGCCACCCCCGCGACGGAGAACACCGCGGCCGGCGGCCCCGGCGTCTGCTCCAGGGTGCTCACCACCATGAGCCCGTCCGGGTGCCGGGGGCCGGGACGATCGGTGACCAGGTGCACGGCGAAGGGGACGACGTACCAGGCGCTGGTGACGAAGGCGGCCGCGACGGCGGTGCCCACGTGGGCGAGGGCCGGAAGCAGGTGGCGGTGCGCGTAGGCCCACACGGCCCACAGCACCAGCAGGGGCGGGACGCCGAACAGCACGGGCAGCTGGTACACGGTGAGCAGCACGCCCACGAGGGCGCCCCACACGGCCGCCCGTCGCAGGCCGAGGCGACCGGTGCGCACGACGTCGGACACCGAGCAGGAGGCCCAGAAGAGCAGGGGCGCGCCGATGAGGTACGCCGCCGACTCGTGGGTCTTGCAGATCGAGCCCGAGTCGCCGGTGAGGAACACGCCGGCGCCGATGGCCGCGGCGGCCAGCGCCCGGCGCCAGCTGCGCGAGGTGAGCCGCCACGCGAGGCCGGTGAGCACCACCACGAGCCCGACCACGACGCCCTGGTACTGCGCCATCACCTGCCACGACTGCTGGCCGGTCAGCGCGGCGGCCCGGCCCCACAGCCAGAAGTACAGCGGCGGGTACTGGCTCGGCAGCCCTTGCAGGAACTGGTCGGCGCTGGTCCACGTGGTGGTGAACCTCTCGGCCGCCGCGGCGGTGCGGCCGCAGTCGCTGACCAGGCCGCCGATGCCGATCGGCGTGCCGGCGAGCACGGTGAGCACGGTGAACGACACCCAGCCGCCGCCGAGGCCCAGCACGACGCCGCTGCCGAGGTCGCCCAGGCCACGTGCGGCCAGCCATCCGGCGCCGACGAGCACGAGCGTCGCGCCGACGGCGAGCGGCAGGGCCTGGTGCGAGGGGTGCAGCGCGCCGGCGGCCAGCGCGGGGCGCAATGCGAGCCCGACGACGGCGAGCGCCGCCCACAGCCCGAGCGCCACGGCCGGCGGCTGCCAGGCCGGGGTCCGGCGGGGGGCGCGACGCCGCGCGGGCGCGGCCGAGGTCACGGCGCTCATGGCCGGGGGTCGCCGACCGCGCCGGCCACCTCGACGCCGCCCGCTCGCGGGGGCACGTCGGCGCGCGCGACCAGCCCGGCGGGGGCGGGCAGCGCCAGGTAGCGCAGCCGCACCACCTCGACGCGGTTGCGCGAGGTGCGCTCGAGCACGACCCCGGCGGCCCACAGGTTGAGGGCCACGAGGAAGGTGCCCACCCCGGCGATGAGGCTGGGGAAGTGGGCGACCAGGCCGGTGGCCACGTAGTCCGACACCGGCAGCACCAGCAGCAGCGCGGTGGCGAGGAGCCAGGGCGAGGCCAGGAGGCTGAAGCTGAGCAGCGGGCGCGCGTCGCGGAACAGGCGCAGGTTGCGCCGCAGGATGCGCACGCCGTCGCGGTACGTGTTGAGCTTGCTCACGGAGCCCTCGGGGCGGGAGACGTACGTGGTCTCCACCTCGTCGACGCGCACGTCGAGCAGCGCGGCGTGCGCGTTGAGCTCGGCCTCGATCTCGAAGCCCTCCGAGCTGGCCGGGAAGCTCTTGACGAACCTGCGGCTGAACGCGCGGTAGCCGGTGAGGGTGTCGGTGAGCGGGAGCTCGAAGAGCCGCCGGAAGATCCAGCTGAGCACGTCGTTGCCCAGGCGGTGCCCGCGCCGGTACGCCTCGAGCTGGTGCTCGGGGGTGAGCCGCGTGCCGTTGACCATGTCCATGCCGTGCACGAGCACCCGCTCCACGAGCGCGGGCGCGGCGGTCGCGTCGTAGGTGGCGTCGCCGTCGACGAGCAGGTAGCAGTCGGCGTCCACGTCGGCGAGCAGCCGGCGCACGGCCATCCCCTTGCCGGGACGGTGCTCCTGCAGCACCCGCGCCCCGGCGGCGAGCGCCGCCTCGGTGGTGCCGTCCGTCGAGCCGTTGTCGGCCACGACGACGGTGCAGCCGGGCAGCGCGGCGAGGAAGTCGGCGACGACCTGGCCGATCGTGCCCGCCTCGTTGCGGCACGGCACGACGACCGCGACCCCGGACCAGGGGGAGCCGGCGGTCATGCCGAGGTCCCGGGCACCCGGCCGACGACGAGCACGGACTGCCCGAACGGCGCGGGACGGCGCGTCTCCAGCCTGCGCACTCGCGGGATGACCTGGCCGTCCCAGACCGAGAGGACCGGGCCGTCCTTGGGGGTCATGCGCAGCAGCCGCATCCCGACGAACCAGGCGAGCAGGCCGGGGGCGTTGACGTACCGCGCGACCTCGACGTCGAGGCCCGCCTTCAGGTAGGCGGCGCGCGCGCTCGCCACCGTGTAGCGGCGCACGTGCCCGATCTCGCGGTCGAAGCGGCTCATCGCGAAGGGGAACGCCGGCACGTAGGACAGCACCGCGCCGCCTGGCCGCACCATGCGGGCGGCCGCGCGCAGCGCGGCGACGTCGTCCGGGATGTGCTCCATCACGTTGAACGACACGAACGACGACCAGCTGCCCTCGGGCGGGTCCTCGAGGTCGATCTCGCGCACGGTGACGCGGGAGTCGCCGTCGAACCGGTCGCGCAGGTGCTGGAGCCGGGCGGGGTCCGCCTCGGTGGCCGTGACCCGGGGGACGCCGGCGTCGAGCCAGGTCTGCACGTAGCCGCCGAGGCCGCTGCCGAGCTCGAGCGGGTCGTCGCCGAGGTAGGGGAGGGCCAGGTCGCACAGCCAGGCGTGGTAGTTGACGGCGTTGGCGTTGTCCTCGAGCGCCACGGTCTGCAGCTCGGTGTCGCCGAGCACCTGGGAGTTGTCCCTCGGCGGCGTCGGGTCAGGGTTCACCACGGTGCGTCGTCCCCCTCGTGCGGATCGGGCCCGCCGCCGGATCTCGTCGACGCTGCGCCGGAAAGCGACAGGAGCATAGCCCCGGCGAACGGGCGTCTCGCGCCGTCGGGACCTTGTGCCCGGGCCCGTGTCCGCATCCGTGACGGCGGGCTGCGAGGCCGGTGTGAGCGGGGTGTGGAGGGTGTGGAGGGTGTGGGAGACGGGTCGACGCCGGCCGCGCGAGGGTGTCCGCGACGGTGGTCCCGAGGGGGCGACGTGTGCCCCCGGCAGGATTCGAACCTGCGCGCATGGCTCCGGAGGCCACTGCTCTATCCCCTGAGCTACGGGGGCCAGGAGTGGGCCGACCTTACCAGCGGCGCCGCCGCGGCCCGAAATCGCGGAGCGGGTCCTCCGGCGCCCGCGGCGGAACGCGTGCGATCGGGCCCCACCTGCGCCGATAGGCTCCTGCGCATGACGCCCGACCAGCTCGCCGCCGCGATCCGTCACGCCGTCGTGACCGCGATCGCCGACGGCGCCCTCGCCCTCGAGCCCGCGCAGGTCCCGGACGAGGTCACGGTCGAGCGCCCGCGCAACCCCGAGCACGGCGACTACGCGACCAACATCGCGCTCCAGGTGGCCAAGGCGGCCGGCACCAGCCCGCGCGCGGTGGCCGACGTCGTCGCCACGCGGCTGCGCGACGTCGGGGGGATCGCCACGGTCGACGTCGCCGGTCCCGGGTTCCTCAACATCACGCTCGACGCCGCCACCCTCGGCGAGCTGGCCCGGTCGGTGGTCGTGGCCGGTGAGGCCTACGGCACGGTCGACCGCTACGACGGGCTGCGGGTCGACGTCGAGTTCATCTCCGCCAACCCCACCGGGCCGCTGCACCTCGGGCACACCCGGTGGGCGGCCGTCGGCGACGCCATCGCCCGGGTGCTCGAGGCGTCCGGGGCGGTCGTCACGCGCGAGTTCTACATCAACGACCGGGGCGCCCAGATGGACCGGTTCGGGCAGTCGCTCGAGGCCCGGGCGCTCGGCCTCGAGGTGCCGGAGGACGGCTACCAGGGCGAGTACGTCGTCGAACTCGCGCGGCAGGTCGTCGCGAAGGACCCCGGCATCCTCGACCTCCCGGAGGACCGGCGCTGGGAGGCCTTCCGCGAGGCGGGCTACGAGCTCCAGCTCCAGCAGCAGCGCGACACCCTCGACGCGTTCAACACGCACTTCGACGTCTGGTACTCCGAGCGCACCCTGCACTCGAGCGGCGCCGTGGAGCGGGGCCTCGCGGTGCTCCGCGAGCACGGCCACGTCTTCGAGGACGAGGGCGCGGTGTGGCTGCGCACCACCGACTTCGACGACGACAAGGACCGCGTCCTGGTGCGCAGCAACGGCGAGCTCACCTACTTCGCCAGCGACACCGCGTACTACGTGGACAAGCGCAGCCGCGGGTTCGACGTGTGCATCTACCTCCTCGGCGCGGACCACCACGGCTACGTCAACCGGCTGCGCGCCGTCGCGGCGTGCGCGGGTGACGACCCGGACGTGAACATCGAGGTGCTCATCGGGCAGCTCGTGAAGATGATGCGCGGCGGCGAGGAGGTCCGGCTCTCGAAGCGGGCCGGCAACATCATCACGCTCGACGACCTGGTCGAGGAGGTCGGCGTCGACGCCGCGCGGTACTCCCTGATCCGCTACCCGGTCGACAGCCCCCTGGTCCTCGACCTCGACCTGCTGGTGTCGCGGACGAACGACAACCCCGTCTACTACGTGCAGTACGCGCACGCCCGCATCGCCTCGGTGCTGCGCAACGCCGCCGAGCTCGGCATCGACTGGCGGGCCACGGAGGCCGACCTGTCGCTGCTCACGACCGAGCGCGAGACGGCGCTGCTCGGCCTGATCGGCGAGCTGCCGCGGGTGGTCACCGCCGCGGCCGAGCTGCGCGAGCCGCACCGGGTGGCGCGCTACCTCGAGGAGCTCGCCAACGGCTACCACAAGTTCTACGACGTCTGCCGGGTCCTCCCGGCGGCCGACGCGGAGCCGGAGCCGATCAACGTCGCGCGGCTGTGGCTGTGCGCCGCCGCCCGGCAGACGCTGGCGAACGGCCTGGCCCTGCTCGGCGTCTCCGCCCCCGAGCGCATGTAGCGGGCGCGCGGGGCGGAACGCCGCCTCGTCGCGCACCACGTCGTCGCTAGCCTTGCCGCATGCGCGCCCACCCCGCCGGCCCGCGCCACGGCGAGATCCTGGCGCCCGCCGGTGCCCCGCCGGCCCCGGCCGACTCCGAGTCCCTGCACGCCCTCGCGCCGAACGTGTGGCCCTCCGGGGCCACCCGCGCGGCAGGCGCCGCGCTGACGGGGCGGTCGGTCACGCTCGCGGGGATCGACGTCCGCGACCTGGCCGCGCAGTACGGCACCCCGCTGTTCGTCCTCGACGAGCAGGACTTCCGGGCGCGTGCCGCCGCCTTCCGCGCGGCCTTCGCCGACGAGCAGGCGCCCGCCGACGTCTTCTACGCCGGCAAGGCGTTCCTGGCATCCGCGGTGGCGCGGTGGGTCGACGAGGAGGGCCTCGGGCTCGACGTGTGCACCGGCGGCGAGCTGGTCACCGCGGTCCGCTCGGGCTTCCCCGCGTCGCGCATCGCGTTCCACGGCAACAACAAGACCGTCGACGAGCTCGAGCTGGCGCTCGAGCACGGCGTGGGCCGCTACGTCGTCGACTCGTTCGAGGAGATCGTGCGCCTGGCCGACGCCGCGTCCCGCCGGGACACGGTGGCCGACGTGCTCGTGCGCGTCACCGTCGGCGTCGAGGCGCACACGCACGAGTTCATCGCCACCGCCCACGAGGACCAGAAGTTCGGGCTCTCGCTCGCGGGCGGCGACGCCCAGGAGGCGGTGCGCCGCATCCTCAAACTGCCGTCCCTGCGGCTGGCGGGCCTGCACTCCCACATCGGCTCGCAGATCTTCGACACGGCGGGCTTCGAGGTCTCGGCGCACCGGCTGGTGGGGCTGGCCGCGGCGATCCGCGACGAGCACGGGGTGGAGGTGGCCGAGCTCGACCTCGGCGGGGGCATGGGCATCGCCTACCTCGACGACGAGGACCCCCTGCCGCCCGAGGAGATGGCCGAGCTCCTGCGCGGCATCGTGGTGCGCGAGTGCGCGGCGTACGGCCTGCGCGTGCCACGGCTCGCGGTGGAGCCGGGCCGCGCCATCGTGGGCCCGTCGATGGTCACGCTGTACGAGGTGGGCACGGTCAAGCAGGTCGACCTCGGCTCCGGTCACGCGCGCACCTACGTCAGCGTCGACGGCGGCATGAGCGACAACATCCGCACCGCCCTCTACGACGCCGAGTACACGGTGCGCCTGGCCTCGCGCGTCTCCGAGGCCGAGCCCGTCCTCTCGCGCGTGGTGGGCCGGCACTGCGAGAGCGGCGACGTCGTCGTCCGCGACTGCTGGCTGCCCGGCGACCTGGCCCCGGGCGACCTGCTCGCGGTCGCGGCCACGGGCGCGTACTGCCGGGCGATGGCGTCGAACTACAACCACGTGCCGCGGCCCGCGGTGGTCTCGGTGCGCGACGGCGTCGCGCGCACGGTCCTGCGCCGGGAGACCCCCGACGACCTGCTGGCCCTCGACGCCGGGCTCGGCGGGTGAGGCGCGGCGGGGCGGGGGAGCGCGTCCCACCTGATGGCCCGTGCCGCGGCGCCACCGCGGGCCGTGCCACGCTAGGGCGCGCGATCGAGCCCCCGGGAGGGACCGCATGACCACGGCGGAGCACACGCCCCGCGAGCTGACCGTCGTGCTGCTCGGCGGTGGCACCGTCGGCAGCCAGGTGGCGCGCCTGCTGCGCGCGTCCGCGGACGACCTCGCCGCACGGGCCGGAGCCCCCCTGCGGATCACCGGCGTCGGCGTCCGCGACGCCAGCCGCGCGCGCGACGGCATCGACCCGGGCCTGCTCACCGACGACCTGATGGCGCTCGCCACCAGCGGCGCGGACGTCGTCGTCGAGCTGCTCGGGGGGATCGAGCCGGCGCGCTCGCTCATCCTGGCCGCGATGGCCGCCGGCTCGTCGGTGGTCACCGCCAACAAGGCGCTGCTCGCGGAGGACGGCGCCACCCTGCACGCCGCGGCCGAGGCCGCCGGCGTCGACCTCTACTACGAGGCGTCGGTCGCCGGTGCGATCCCGCTGCTGCGCCCGCTGCGGGAGAGCCTGGCCGGCGACAAGGTGCGGCGCATCCTCGGCATCGTCAACGGCACCACCAACTTCATCCTGTCCAAGATGGACGAGGAGGGCTCCGACTACGCCGACGTCCTGGCCGAGGCGCAGCAGCTCGGCTACGCGGAGGCGGATCCCACCGCCGACGTGGAGGGCTACGACGCCGCCGCCAAGGCCGCGATCCTGGCCGGGCTCGCCTTCCACACCCGGGTCCGGCTCGAGGACGTCCATCGCGAGGGGATCTCGGGCGTCTCGGCCCTCGACGTCGCTGCCGCCCGCGAGATGGGCTTCGTCATCAAGCTGCTCGCGGTGGCCGAGCTCGCCGACGACGAGAAGGGCCTCGTGGTGCGCGTGCACCCCGCGATGGTCCCGCGGACGCATCCGCTGGCCGGCGTGCGCGGCGCCTTCAACGCCGTCTTCGTCGAGGCGGAGGCTGCCGGTCAGGTCATGTTCTACGGCCGCGGCGCGGGAGGTGTGCCCACCGCGTCGGCGGTGCTCGGCGACGTCGTCGCCGTAGCGCGCCACCGGGTGTCCGGCTCGCGCGGGCCGGGTGAGTCCACGTACGCGGACCTCGACGTGCGCCCGGTGGGGGAGGCCGTGACGCGCTACTACGTCAACCTCGACGTCGCCGACCGCCCGGGCGTGCTGGCGACGGTCGCCCAGGCCTTCGCGGACAACGGCGTCAGCATCCAGAACGTCCGGCAGGACGGGCACGGCGACGACGCGGGCTTGGTGGTCCGCACGCACACCGCGCGCGATGCCGACCTCGCGGCCACGATCGAGCGGCTGCGCTCCACCGACGCCGTGCGCCGGGTGGTCGGCGTCATGCGGGTCGAGGGCGAGGAAGGGTCATGAGCGGTCGCACGACGGCGGGCGCGCACCAGTGGCGCGGCGTGATCGAGGAGTACCGCAGCCGGCTGCCGGTCAGCGAGGCCACCCCGGTCGTGACCCTGCGCGAGGGCGGCACCCCGCTCGTGCACGCCGACGTGCTCTCCGAGCGCACCGGCTGCGACGTCTGGATCAAGGTCGAGGGTCAGAACCCCACCGGGTCGTTCAAGGACCGCGGCATGACCATGGCCATCTCGAAGGCCGCCGAGGACGGCGCGAAGGCGGTCATCTGCGCGTCCACCGGCAACACCTCGGCCAGCGCCGCGGCCTACGCCGTCAAGGCCGGGATGCTGTGCGCGGTGCTCGTGCCGCAGGGCAAGATCGCCCTCGGCAAGCTGGCGCAGGCGCTGGTGCACGGGGCCCGCCTGCTCCAGGTCGACGGCAACTTCGACGACTGCCTCACCCTGGCGCGCAAGCTCTCCGAGCACTACCCCGTCTCGCTGGTGAACTCGGTCAACCCGGCCCGCATCGAGGGGCAGAAGACGGCGGCGTTCGAGATCGTCGACTTCCTCGGCCGGGCGCCGGACATCCACTGCCTGCCGGTCGGCAACGCCGGCAACATCACGGCGTACTGGAAGGGCTTCACCGAGTACGCACGCGACGGCGTGAGCGCCGGGACACCGCGCGAGTGGGGCTTCCAGGCCGCGGGTGCCGCGCCGATCGTCCTCGGGGCACCGGTCACCCACCCCTCGACCATCGCGACGGCCATCCGCATCGGCAACCCCGCGTCGTGGGACCAGGCGCTGGCCGCCCGGGACGAGTCGGGCGGCGTCATCGAGGCCGTGACCGACCGGGAGATCCTGGCGGCCTACCGCTTCCTGGCCGCCCGCGAGGGCGTGTTCGTCGAGCCGGCGTCGGCCGCGTCGGTGGCCGGGCTGCTCCAGCAGCACGCGGCGGGACGCCTCGACCCCGGGCAGACGGTCGTCTGCACCGTGACCGGCCACGGCCTCAAGGACCCGGAGTGGGCCATCGCCGGTGCGCCCAAGCCCACCGCCGTCCCGGTGGACGCGCACCTGGCCGCCGTCGAGCTGGGCCTGGCATGAGCGCCGCCCCGCGCCCGATGTTCCGCGCCGCCCCCACCCGGGTGCGGGTCCCGGCCACCTCGGCCAACCTCGGCCCGGGCTTCGACGCGTTCGGGCTGGCGCTGGGCCTGTACGACGACGTCGTGGCCCAGGTGTCGGACGAGCCGGGCGTACGCGTCGACGTGCACGGCGAGGGCGCCGAGGACGTCCCGCGCGACCATCGTCATCTGGTGGCGAAGTCGATGCTGCGTGCCTTCGACGTCATGGGCGGACGGCCCCGCGGGCTGGATCTCGTGTGCGCCAACAGGATCCCCCACGGGCGCGGGCTCGGTTCGTCGGCCGCCGCGATCGTCTCCGGCCTCATGCTCGCCCGCGCGCTGGTCGTCGGGGGCGACGACAGGCTGCCTGATCCCGCCCTGCTCGACCTCGCCGTCGCGATCGAGGGCCACCCGGACAACGTGGCCGCGTGCCTGCGCGGCGGTGTCGTCGTGGCCTGGGCCCGCAGCGACGACGGCCCGGCCGTGGAGGTGCTGCGGGCCGAGCCCGCGGCGTCGCTCGTGCCCGTGGTGTGCGTGCCCGCGACCGCGGTGGCGACCAAGAAGGCCCGGGCCCTGCTGCCTGCGACCGTGCCGCACGCCGACGCCGCCCGCAACGCCGCGCGGGCCGCCCTGCTGCTGACGGCCCTCACCAGTCGCCCCGACCTCCTGCTCGACGCCACCGAGGACCGGATCCACCAGCAGTACCGGCGTCCTGCCTATCCGCGCACGGGGGACCTCGTGGCCAAGCTGCGCGACGCCGGCATCCCCGCTGCAGTGAGCGGCGCCGGACCGACCGTGATCGCGCTGACCGACGCCGAGAACGCCTCGCGCGTCTCGGGAATCGCCGGTGCACGCTTCGCCGTGTCCGTGCTCGAGGTCGACCGCACGGGTGCCCGGATCGAGCCGCTGGAGTCCTGACGGGGCTCCTCCCCGGGCAGGCAGCCGGTGGTCGCCCGGCCGGGGGCCGAGCGGTGGACACGCCCGGTCCGAACGGCCCGTTCCGGAGCACCCCCGTCGAGGTGTTACTCTTGCGCCGTACCTGGGCCGTTCCCCCCGATCTCATCGGGCGGCTAGAACGGCAGGGAATCCCCTCCACGCGTGTCAGCGGAATCCCTGCGGGATCGATCCCAGTTCGCACCTGACCCCCGGTCCGTCGTCGTCGGCCACACCGCGACGACCTCGGCCCCGGGCGCGCACCCGCGTCCCGTGCGGTGCGCGAGGCTCCCTTCGTCTCGAAGAAGGTTCACTCGGTGACCGAGACCACCCAGAACGACACCCCCACCCGCGGCTCCCGCGGACTCTCCTCGATGCTGCTGCCCGAGCTGAAGTCGCTCGCCGGCCAGCTCGGCATCTCCGGCGCCTCCGGCATGCGCAAGGCCGACCTCGTCGCCGCGATCAGCGCGCGCCAGGTGCCGGCCGGCGGCGGCGAGCGCCCCGCCCGCGCCGAGCGCGCCGGGTCGGGCGCCGGTTCCGATGTCCGCCAGGCGCCGGAGTCCACGCCCCAGCAGGGCGGCGCGCAGGAGACCCCTGCCCACGACGGCGGTGCGCGCGAGGAGCGCGACGGCCGGCGTGAGGCCGGCCCGGCCCGCGAGGACCGCCAGCAGCGCGGCGACCGGCAGAACGACCGGCAGAACGACCGCCAGAACGGTCGGCAGAACGACCGCCAGCGCGGGGAGCAGCACGGCGACCAGGCGCGCGGCGAGCAGCAGGGCGACCAAGCCCGTGCCGACCGGCAGAACGACCGGCAGCGCGGCGACCGCCAGAACGACCGGCAGAACGACCGGCAGAACGACCGGCAGAACGACCGGCAGAACGACCGGCAGAACGACCGGCAGAACGACCGGCAGAACGATCGCCAGAACGACCGGCAGGACGACGACGGCGAGGGCGGCGGCCGCTCGCGCCGGCGCCGCCGGGGCCGCGACCGCGACCGGTTCGAGGGCGGGGGGCGCAACCGCAACCGCGAGCGCGGCCCGCGCGGGCTCGACGGCGAGGTCGAGGTCAGCGAGGACGACGTCCTGCTCCCGGTCGCCGGGATCCTCGACATCATGGACAGCTACGCCTTCGTCCGCACCAGCGGCTACCTGCCCGGCCAGAACGACGTCTACGTGTCGCTGGCCATGGTCAAGCGCTTCGGCCTGCGCAAGGGCGACGCGGTCACCGGGCTGGTGCGCCAGCCGCGCGAGGGCGAGAAGCAGCAGAAGTTCAACCCCCTCGTGCGCGTCGAGACCGTGAACGGCGCCGACCCCGAGAACGCGCGCAACCGCATCGAGTTCGGCAAGCTCACGCCGCTGTACCCGCAGGACCGCCTGCGCCTGGAGACGACGCCGACCAACCTCGTCACCCGCGTCATCGACCTCGTGGCCCCGATCGGCAAGGGTCAGCGCGGCCTCATCGTGTCGCCGCCCAAGGCCGGCAAGACCATGGTGCTGCAGGCGATCGCCAACGCCATCACCACGAACAACCCCGAGGTGCACCTCATGGTCGTGCTCGTCGACGAGCGCCCCGAGGAGGTCACCGACATGCAGCGGTCGGTCAAGGGCGAGGTGATCGCCTCGACCTTCGACCGCCCGGCCGACGACCACACCACGGTCGCGGAGCTCGCGATCGAGCGGGCGAAGCGGCTCGTCGAGCTCGGGCACGACGTCGTCGTGCTGCTCGACTCCATGACGCGGCTCGGGCGCGCCTACAACCTCGCGGCCCCCGCGAGCGGCCGCATCCTGTCCGGTGGTGTCGACTCCGCCGCGCTCTACCCGCCCAAGAGGTTCTTCGGCGCCGCCCGCAACATCGAGAACGGCGGCTCGCTCACCATCCTCGCGACCGCCCTCGTCGAGACCGGCTCGCGCATGGACGAGGTCATCTTCGAGGAGTTCAAGGGCACCGGGAACATGGAGCTCAAGCTCGACCGGAAGCTGGCGGACAAGCGCATCTTCCCCGCGGTCGACGTCGACGCCTCCGGCACGCGCAAGGAGGAGATCCTCATGGCGCCGGACGAGCTCAAGACGGTCTGGAAGCTGCGCCGGGTGCTGCACGCGCTCGACCAGCAGCAGGCGATCGAGCTCCTGCTCGGCAAGCTGCGCGAGACCAAGAGCAACTTCGAGTTCCTGCTCCAGGTGCAGAAGACCACGCCGCTGTCCGGCGGCACCGCCTCCGGTGACGACGACGAGTAGCGCCCTTCGCTCCACGAACGGCCCGTCCCCCATGTGGGGGCGGGCCGTTCACGCTTGGTGACGGATTCACCGGTTCGGACGCTTCAGGGCAGGTGGCCACCGTCGATCACTCCCTGCGTCAGGGGGAACCGTCTCATCGTCATCAGGAGCCACCATGTCCTCGATCGACCGTCGTCGCGCCGTGCGCGTCGTCGCACCCGTCGCCGGCCTGCTCGCGGCCGGCCTCCTCGTCTGGCAGGGCAGCTACGCCGCCTTCTCCGCCACCACCCAGAACACCGCGGACGCCTGGTCCACCGGCACCCTGGCGCTGACCAACAACGGCGGCACCGGCACCTACGCAGGCAGCACGTCGGCGCTGTTCGACGGCACCACCGCGGGCCAGCCCGAGAACAACATCAAGGTCGGCGACGGCGGCCAGAAGTGCATCACCGTCGAGAGCAGCGGCTCGCTGGCCGGCACGCTCAAGTTCTACCGCGGCGCCATCACCGGCAACGTCCTCGCGCCGCAGATCGACGTCACCGTTGAGGCCGTGCCGGTGGCCGCCACCGACGACATCCAGGCCGACTGCACGGGCTTCCCGACCACCGGCGTCACCACGCTGCACAACGCGGTGGCGCTCACCAGCCTGCCCTCGTCGTACGCGGGCGCCGCGGCCGGCATCGCGATGTCGGGCGGCACCGAGCGGGTGGCCTACCGCATCACGTGGGCGCTCGCCTCGACCGGCTCTGGCAGCGGCGACGCCGCGCTCATGGGCCAGTCGTCCAGCGCGGACCTCGACTGGGAGATCCAGTAGCGGCCGGTCCCTCAGGGACACTTCCAGGACGGGCCCCTCCCCGCGCGGGCAGCGCGCGGGGAGGGGCCCGCGGTCGTCCCGGGACCCGTTCGGAGCAGGCAGTCGTCGCACCCCGTCACGCAGAGATCCGGTCACGAGCGCTCAAGGGATGCTCCTGGGCGCCGATGAGACGGGTATTGCACAGGGGGTGCAGCCATCGCTCGAACGTCCGTCCTGGAGGTAGTCATGTCCCGTACGACCCGACGCCGGGTGGCGCGCGCCGCCGCACCGGCCGCCGGCCTGCTCGCCGCAGGCCTGCTCGTGTGGCAGGGCAGCTATGCCGCCTTCTCCGCCACCACCACCAACGCCGCCGACGCCTGGAGCACCGGCAGCCTGGCCCTGCAGAACAACGGCGGGACCACAGCCTTCGCCGGCTCCACCACGGCGCTGTTCCGCGGCACCGTCGCCGGCCAGCCCGAGAACAACATCAAGATCGGCTCGACCGGCACGAAGTGCATCACGGTCCAGAGCTCCGGGTCGCTCGCCGGCAACCTCAAGATGTACGCGAGCGGGATCACGGGCACCAACGTGGCGGCCCTCGCGCCCAACCTGGCGCTCACCGTCGACGCCGTCGGCGTCACCGCTGCCACCAACGTGCAGTCGGACTGCAGCGGCTTCCCCACCACGGGCCTGACCTCGGTGGCGAGCAACGTCGCGCTCTCGGCGTTCCCGACCTCGTACGCCACGGCGACCACGTCGATGCCCGTCGCGGCCGGCACGGCGCGCGTGGCCTACCGCATCACCTGGACGCTCAACACCACGGGGACGCCGGGCGGCGACAACGCGCTGCAGAACTCCTCCGCCCAGGCCGACCTGACCTGGGAGATCCAGTAGCCCTCAGGCCCTAGGGCCTGACGCCGCACGTCACCGCCGCCCACGGCGTGACGTCCTCACCGGTGCGCCCTCGTCGGGGGGCGAGGGCGCACCGGTGCCTCCCCCCACCCCGCACGGCTCCCGGCCGCGTCGCCCGACGCCGGTCGCGCGCCCGGCGGTCCCGGTGGGGGACGCGGACCACCGACGGGAAGGGAGGACCACGATGAGCACGGAGAGCGCGGCGCAGTCGCAGTCCGCACCCGCTCCCGGCGCCCGGGACCACAGTGGATGGCGGCTCACCGCCGGCATCCTCGGCCGGACCTGGCTCTGGTTCGTCGGCGCGTGCCTGGTGGTGACCCTCGCGCCGATGCTGCTCGGCTGGCGCCCGTACGTCATCGAGAGCGGCTCCATGCTGCCGCGCATCGCGGTGGGCGACGTCGTGCTGTCCTCGCCGGAGAACGACCCGCAGGTGCTGCTGGGACGCGTCACCGTCTTCACCGACCCGGCCGACCCCGCGCACGTGAAGACGCACCGCATCGTCTCGGTCAACTCCGACGGCACGCTCACCAGCAAGGGCGACGCCAACCCCACGGTCGACTCGGCCCCCGTGCCGGTCTCCGACGTGCGCGGCCTCGGGCGCCTGCTCGTCCGCTTCGTCGGGCTGCCGCTCATCTGGGCGCAGACCGGTCAGTGGCTCTGGCTCGGCCTGTTCGTGCTCAGCGTCCTGGTGGCCGCGCAGCTCACCGCGCGGGACCGCGAGGACGACGACCCCGACCCGGGCGACGGGCCGGACGGCGACGTCGTGCCCCTGCCCGCCCGCAGCGGCGAGTCGTCAAGCACGTCGATCGCCGCGTCCCGACCGGCCGACCCCGGCCTGGCCAGGCACGCGCGCCCGGCGCGGCGCTGGCGGGCGCGCACGGCCTACGTCGTGCTGCTGACCTCGATCCTCACCGTCCCGACGGCGCAGGCCTCCATGGCCGCGACGTCGGCGAGCACGGCCAACGCGTGGACGATCGGCAACTGGGACTACGCGACGTCGGTCACCGACCTCTCGCCGTACCTGTACTGGAAGCTCGACGAGACCGGGACACGGACCCGGGTCGCGGTCGACAGCTCGGGCAACGGCAACGACGGCCAGTACAACCCGCGCGGCAGCGCGACGTACTTCACGCGGGGCATCACCGGCGCGCTCGCGACCGACACGCCCAACCTCGCCGTGACGCTGGAGAACAGCAACGCCTGCATCAACACCGCGAGCACCACGCCGATCTCGGCGCCGGCGCAGCTCACCGAGATCGTGTGGTTCAGCACGACCACGACCAGCGGCGGCAAGATGCTCGGCTTCGAGCAGCCGCGCACCGGCATCGCCCAGGCCGGCAACGGCGGCACCTACGACCGCCACCTGTACATGGACGGCAACGGGAAGGTGTGGTTCGGCGTCTACAACGCCGGCGACAGCCTCATCAGCTCGCCCGGACCGCTCAACGACGGGGCCTGGCACATGGCCGTGGGCACCCTGGGCACCGGCGGCATGAAGCTCTACATCGACGGCGTGCTCGTGGGCACCAACCCGAACACCGTGGGCGAGGCGACCACCGGCTGGTGGCGCGCCGGCTGCGGCAACCTCGCCGGCTGGGGCGACGGGTGGACCGGGCCGAACTCGCCGACGTCGAGCTCCAACCCCGCCCGGGACTACCCCTTCGCCGGGTCCCTCGACGAGATCGCGATCTGGAACCGGGTGCTGACCGCGACCGAGATCCGCTCCCTCTACGTGTCGGCCTGACGCGGGGGAGCACCCGACGTCGGCGTGGCCGACCACCGACCCCGGGCGCGGGGCGGACGCTGCCGGGGGGCTGCGTCCGCCCCCGCCCGGACCCACCAGGGTGGGGATCCGGGGGGAATAGCCGCAGGTCCGCAGCGGTTTGGAGGGCGTACCGGTCGGATGGCAGACTGGGGCGTCGCCCCGGCCGCCGGCCGGAGCCCCGGTCCGGTTCACGTGCCCCGCTCGGCGGCACGACCCGGCGCCACGACACGAGGAGCACCATGAAGGCCGACATCCACCCCGCGTACGTCGAGACGCAGGTCACCTGCGCCTGCGGCAACACGTTCACCACGCGCAGCACGGCCAAGAACGGCGTCATCCACGCCGAGGTGTGCAGCGCCTGCCACCCGTTCTACACGGGCAAGCAGAAGATCCTCGACACCGGCGGCCGCGTCGCCAAGTTCGAGAAGCGCTTCGGCAAGAAGGCCGACGCCTAGCACTCTCCCCGAGGGCGCCGCTCCCGCACACCGTGCGCGGAGCGGCGCCCTCGGCGCTTGTCCGCGCCATCTGCTCGCCCCCGAAACGCCCGCGCCGCCGCCCGCCCCAGGAGCCCCGATGTTCGAGACCGTCGACGCACTCGTGGCCGAGTACGCCGAGCTCGAGACCCGGCTCGCCGACCCGTCCGTGCACGCCGACCAGGCGCAGGCACGCCGACTCGGGCGTCGCTACGCCGAGCTGCGCCCCGTGGTGACCACCTACCGGGCCTGGCAGCAGGCGGGCGAGGACGCCGTCGCCGCGCGCGAGCTCGCTGCCGACGACCCCGGGTTCCGCGCCGAGGCCGAGGTGCTGGAGGCGCAGCGCGCCGAGCTCGCCGACCGGCTGCACGTGCTGCTCGTCCCGCGCGACGCCCTCGACGACTCCGACGTCCTGCTCGAGATCAAGGCGGGGGAGGGCGGCGAGGAGTCCGCGCTGTTCGCCGGAGACCTGCTGCGCATGTACCTGCGCTACGCCGAGCGCCGCGGCTGGCGGGCGGAGGTGCTCGACTCGGAGCAGTCCGACCTCGGCGGCTACAAGGACGTCACCGTCGCGGTGAAGGCGCGAGGCGCCGTGGAGCCCGGGGAGGCGCCGTACGCGCGGCTCAAGTACGAGGGCGGCGTCCACCGGGTGCAGCGCGTCCCGGCCACCGAGTCCCAGGGCCGGATCCACACCAGCGCCGCCGGGGTGCTGGTGCTGCCCGAGACCGAGGACGTCGAGGTCGAGATCGACCCCAACGACCTGCGCATCGACGTCTACCGGTCCAGCGGCCCGGGCGGCCAGAGCGTCAACACCACGGACTCCGCGGTGCGGATCACCCACCTGCCCACCGGCACGGTGGTGAGCTGCCAGAACGAGAAGAGCCAGCTGCAGAACAAGGAGTCCGCGATGCGGATCCTGCGCGCGAGGCTCGTGGCGCTGGCCGAGGAGGCCGCCGCCAAGGAGGCCTCGGACGCGCGTCGCTCGCAGGTGCGCACGGTCGACCGCAGCGAGCGGATCCGCACGTACAACTTCCCGGAGAACCGCATCAGCGACCACCGCGTGGGCTACAAGGCCTACAACCTCGACGCCGTCCTCGACGGCGAGATCGACGGCGTCGTCCAGGCCTGCGTCGACGCCGACCTCGCAGCGCGCATGGCGTCCCTCGGAGGCACCTCGTGAGCTGGAAGCCGCCCGTGCGCACGCTGCGCGACGTCCTCGTCGACGGCGAGCGCCGGCTGGCCTCGGCCGGGGTGCCCAGCCCGCGGGTCGACGCCGAGCTGCTGCTCGCGCACGTGCTCGGCGTCCCCCGGGGCCGGGTGTTCCTGTCGGACCCGGCGGAGCCGTCGGACGTGGTCCGCTTCGAGGGGCTGCTCGTGCGCCGCGCGGCCCGGGTGCCCCTCCAGCACCTCCTCGGCGAGGCGCCGTTCCGCCACCTCGTGCTCGAGGTCGGCCCCGGGGTGTTCGTGCCGCGGCCGGAGACCGAGACCGTCGCCGAGCTCGCGATCCGGGCGCTGTCCGGCGACGCGGAGGAGCGCCTCGCGGTCGACCTGTGCACCGGGTCCGGGGCCATCGCCCTCGCCCTGGCCACCGAGGTGCGCCACAGCGTCGTGCACGCCGTCGAGCTCGACGGCCCGGCCGCGGACTGGGCGCAGCGCAACCTCGTGCGGCACTCCGCAGCGGTCGCGGCGGCGGGGTCCGAGGTGCACCTGCACCGCGGCGACGCCACCACCGCCCACCTCGGCCCGCTGGCGCCGCTGGTCGGCCGGGTGGACGTCGTGGTGACCAACCCGCCCTACATCCCGGACGACGCCCGCCCGCGCGACCCCGAGGTGCGCCAGTACGACCCGCCGCTCGCGCTCTACGGCGGCCCGGACGGCCTCGACGTCGTGCGCGGCATCGCCGGCTGCGCCGCCGCGCTGCTGCGGCCGGGGGGCGTGCTCGTCGTCGAGCACGGCGACGAGCAGGGCGAGCGCGCGGGGGAGGCGGGCGTGCCCTCGGTCCTGCGCGAGACCGGGGAGTTCGCCTCGGTCCGCGACCTGCCCGACCTCGCCGGCCGCGACCGCGCGACCGTGGCCGTCCGCGCCTGAGCCCGCCGGGCGACGGCATGCGGCAGGATCGGTCCCCGTGAGCCTGCGATTCGACACCGCCGAGCCGCGCACCCGCGAGAGCGGGCTCGAGGCGGCGGCGAGCGCGGTGCGGCGCGGCGACCTCGTGGTCGTGCCCACCGACACGGTCTACGGGCTGGGGTGCGACGCCTTCAGCACGGTGGGGGTCGAGCGGCTGCTGGCCGCCAAGGGCCGCGGCCGCGGCACGCCCGTGCCGGTGCTCGTGGGCAGCCCCGACACCGTGGAGGGCCTGGCCTACGGCATGACCCAGGCCGCCCGCGAGCTCATCGACGCCTTCTGGCCGGGCCCGCTCACCGTCGTGGTGCGCCACCAGCCGAGCCTGGCGTGGGACCTCGGCGACGACGGCGGCACCGTGGCCCTGCGGATGCCGCTGCACCCGGTGGCGATCGAGCTGCTGCGGCTCACCGGGCCCATGGCCGTGACCAGCGCCAACCGCGCCGGCTCGCCCCCCGCGACGAGCTACGAGCAGGCGCTCGAGCAGCTCGGCGACGACGTCGCGGTCTACCTCGACGCCGGCCCCTCGCCCGAGACCGCCCCGAGCACCATCGTCGACGTGTCCGGTCCGGTGCCGCGCCTGCTGCGGGTCGGGGCCTACGACGCCGAGACCCTGCGCACCGTGGCGCCGGGCCTGGTCGTCGAGGCCTGAGGCCGGCCGCGCCGGGGCGCGCCCGCCGGGCAGCGGCGTGGCGCACCCCCGGACGGCCTAGGCTGGCCGCCATGACCTCCGCCTCGCCCTCCTGGGGCCCCGACTTCGCCGCGCTCGAGGCGGTCGACCCCGACATCGCCCGCATCCTGCTCGCCGAGCGGGACCGGCTCAACGACGGCCTCCAGCTCATCGCGAGCGAGAACTTCACCTCGCCCGCCGTGCTCGCCGCCCTCGGGTCGACCCTGTCGAACAAGTACGCCGAGGGCTACCCCGGACGCCGCTACTACGGCGGCTGCGAGGTGGTCGACGAGGCGGAGAACCTCGGCATCGAGCGCGCGAAGGAGCTCTTCGGCGCCGAGCACGCCAACCTCCAGCCGCACAGCGGCGCCAGCGCCAACATCGCCGCCTACGGCGCGTTCCTCGCGCCGGGCGACACCGTGCTCGCGATGAGCCTGCCGCACGGCGGCCACCTCACCCACGGCTCCAAGGTGTCCTTCTCGGGCAAGTGGTTCAACGCCGTGCACTACGGCGTGAACGAGGCCACCGAGGACATCGACTACGACCAGGTGCGCGACCTCGCCCTCGAGCACAAGCCCAAGATGATCATCTGCGGCGGCTCGGCGATCCCGCGGCTCATCGACTTCGCGGCGTTCCGCGCGGTCGCCGACGAGGTCGGCGCGATCTTCATGGTGGACGCGGCCCACTTCATCGGACTGGTGGCCGGCAAGGCGATCCCGAGCCCGGTGCCCTACGCCGACGTCGTGACCTTCACGACCCACAAGGTCCTGCGCGGCCCGCGCGGCGGCATGCTCGTCTGCAAGGCCGAGCACGCCGCGGCGCTCGACAAGGCCGTCTTCCCGATGATGCAGGGCGGCCCGCTCATGCACGCGGTGGCGGCCAAGGCGGTGGCGCTCAAGGAGGCCTCCACCCCCGCCTACCAGGACTACGCGCGCCGGGTGATCGCGAACGCCCAGGCGCTCACCAAGGGCCTCGAGGCTGAGGGCATGCGGGCCATCTCCGGCGGCACCGACACCCACCTGGCGCTGCTCGACCTGCGCGGTCTCGGGGTCACCGGGGCCGAGGCCGAGGCGCGCACGGGGGCGGCGCGGATCGTGCTGAACAAGAACGCGATCCCGTTCGACCCGCAGCCGCCCAGCGTGGCGTCCGGCATCCGCGTGGGCTCGCCGTCCACCACCACCCAGGGCATGGACGAGTCGGACATGGCTACCATCGCCGCCCTGATCGGGCGCGCGGTGCGCGACGCCGACGGCTCGGCCGCCGCGGACATCGCCGCCGAGGTCGGCACCCTCGTGGCGAGCAAGCCGGCGTACCCGTCCTAGGGATCGCGGCCCCGTGCGGGAGTACCTCCTCTGCCTGTCCGTCGCGGCCGCGGTGACGTACCTGTTCACCCCGGTCGCGCGGCGGTTCGCCCTGTGGTGGGGCGCCATGGCCGAGGTGCGCGACCGCGACGTGCACGACGAGCCCACCCCGCGCCTCGGCGGCCTCGGGATGGCGGCCGGGCTCGTGGCCGCTCTGCTCGTGGCCAGCCAGCTCCCGCTGATGCGCTCGGTGTTCACCGACTCCAGCGAGCCGCGCGCGCTGCTCTCCGGCGCCGCGGTGCTCGTCGTCCTCGGGATGATCGACGACAAGTGGGGCCTCGACGCGCCGACCAAGTTCGCCGGCCAGGCGCTGGCCGGCGCGGTCATGGCGCTCCAGGGCATCGCGATCGTGTGGCTGCCGATCGGCGGCACGCTCGTGCTCGACCCCGTGACCTCCGTGCTGCTCACGGTGCTCGTTGTCGTCGTCGCCGTGAACGCGATCAACTTCGTGGACGGCCTCGACGGGCTCGCGGCCGGCATCGTGGGCATCGGGGCGCTGGCGTTCTTCGCCTACTCCTACCTGCTCTCGTTCGAGTACGGGTTCACCCGGGCCACGCTGGCGGCGCTGGTCTCGGCCGTGCTCGCCGGGATGTGCACCGGCTTCCTGCCGCACAACCTCAACCCGGCCCGGCTGTTCATGGGCGACACCGGGTCGATGCTCATCGGCCTGCTGCTCGCCAGCTCCGTGATCACGCTGGTGGGGCAGCTCGACCCCAACGTCGTGCCCGGGCCCACCTTCGTGCCGGCGCTGCTGCCGATCCTGCTCCCGGCGGCCGTCATGGCCGTCCCGCTGCTCGACATGCTCCTGGCCGTGGTGCGGCGCACGCGGGCCGGCCGCAGCCCCTTCTCGCCGGACAAGCAGCACCTGCACCACCGCCTGCTCCAGCTCGGGCACAGCCAGCGCCGCGCGGTGCTGCTCATGTACGCCTGGACCGGGCTGCTGGCCTTCACCGCCGTCGGGCTGGCCTTCGTCCCGGTCAGCGTGGCGGCGATCTGGTTCGCCTGCGGGGTCGCCGTGCTCTACCTCGCGGTGCGCTGGCCGCGGCTGCGCTCGCGCGTGCTGCACGGGTAGCCGCGAGGTCCGGGCAGGTCGCCGCGAGGGTGCTCCCTGGGGTCCGCGCTCCAGGGGCGTGACCCACGTCGCAGGTGCCGCGTTTGGGTGCGCGGCTCGCCAGCCCCTACGCTGACGCCGTGCCCGCCGCTCCCGACGGACCGACCTCCTCCGGCCCGATGCCCGCGTCCGAGGCGTCGTCTGTCGTGCTCCGCGGCGCGATCGTGGCCACGTCGGTCGCCGGGGTGCTCGCCGTCGTCGTCTCCGCCGTCCTGCGCGGCGGCCTCGCGGCCTTGGGGGCGGCGCTCGGCGCCGTCATCGTGGTGGCCTTCTTCGCGGTGGGGCAGTGGGCCGTGGGCCGCATCCTCGGGCGCAACCCCGAGACCGCGCTGAGCGCCGGCATGCTCGTCTACCTCGGGCAGATCCTGGTCCTGTTCCTGCTCATCGCCCTGCTCAAGGACGCCACCTGGCTGGACCCGAAGGCGTTCGCGGCGACGATCGTCGTGTGCACGGTGGTCTGGGTGGCCGCGCAGATCTGGTTCTCCTCCCGCGTGAAGACCCTCGTCGTCGAGCCGTTCCCCGAGGCCGACCAGGAGCCCGCCCCCGACGACACCGAGGTGGAGCGGTGACCGCCTCCCCGGCCCCGGGCGCGACCCCCGGTGGGGCGCGTCCGCGGATCCCGGTACCCGCCAACGGCCACCACGACGCCCAGTGGTACCGTCGCGTCGCGACGAAGGCGTCCGCGGCCCAGCCGGACACGCTGCCCGAAGGCCGCGTGTCCGACACCGCTGCGTGGTCCGCCGTCAGCCACATCGCCGCGGGGATCCTTCTCTACGGCGGCATCGGCTGGCTGCTCGGCCACTGGCTCGGCCACGAGTCGTACTTCGTGGCCGGGGGGGTCCTCGTCGGGGTCGCCCTCGCCATGTTCATGCTGTTCCGCCGCCTCGAGCCCCCGCGCTCCGAGCCCGAGACGTCGCGGAAGGACCGGTCGTGACCGGTCCCCGCGCGGAGGTCGTCCCCCTGATGGTCCAGACCGGCCGCACCACGATGGAGTCGTCCCGTGTCCGTTAGCGCCCTGGTGGCGTCGACCACCGACGGCAGCTGCCACCTCGTCCCCGAGGGCTGCGGCTTCCCGGCGCCCGACACCGGCATCTTCGACTTCAGCTCCGTGCTGGAGTTCACCCTGTTCGGGCTCACCTTCCACATCACCAAGCCGGTGATCCTGCTGCTCGTGGGCGCGCTGGCGGTGGTCGTCTTCTTCGTGGCCGCGTTCCGCCGGGCCACCGTGGTGCCGCGCGGCATCCAGAACATCGCCGAGTACGGCTACCTGTTCGTGCGCGACGGCATCGCCCGCGACACGATCGGCAAGCAGGGCGACAAGTTTGTGCCGGTGCTGTTCACGTTCTTCTTCTTCGTCTGGGTGCTCAACGTCATGAGCATCATCCCGTTCGCCCAGTTCCCGGTCACCTCGCGCTTCGCGATCCCGGTGGCCTTCGCGGTGCTCGTCTACCTCACCTGGGTGCCGCTGGGGGTGAAGAACCAGGGGCTGGCCTTCTTCAAGAACATGACGATGCCGCCGGACGTGCCCAAGGCGATGTACGTCCTGCTGATCCCTATCGAGATCCTGTCGAACTTCATCGTCCGGCCGTTCACGCACTCCGTGCGTCTGTTCGCCAACATGTTCGCCGGCCACATGCTCATCGTGACCTTCTCGGTGGCCACCTGGTACCTGCTCTCGGCCAGCGTCATCGGCATCATCGGCTCGGGCGCGTCCTTCGTGGTGACCGTCGCCCTCACCGGCTTCGAGATGCTGATCCAGGCCCTCCAGGCCTACGTCTTCACCCTGCTGGCGGCCGTCTACATCAACGACGCCGTCAACGCGCACTGACCGGCACCACCCGCAAGCCCGCACCTGCTCGACCCTGACCGGCGGAACCGCCGCCGGCCGACACAAAGGAACACGACATGTCGCTCCTCGCAGAGGTCACCGGCTCGCTCGGCTCGATCGGCTACGGCCTCGCGGCCATCGGCCCCGGTATCGGCGTCGGCATCATCTTCGGCCAGGGCGTGCAGGCCATCGCCCGTCAGCCCGAGGCGTACGGCACCATCCGCGCCAACATGCTGCTCGGCTTCGCGCTCACCGAGGCCCTCGCGCTCATCGGCTTCGTCGCGCCGTTCGTCTTCGGCAAGTGACCGACCCCTCCTTGCTTGATCGTCACTGACGAAGGATGAACGCCATGGACAACCTCGCGGAAGGCGGGACCAACGTCCTCGCCGTCCCGCTCGACGAGCTGATCATCGGCCTCGTCGCGTTCCTCATCGTGTTCTGGGCCCTGTCGAAGCTGGCGCTCCCCGGGATCCGCAAGGCCCTCGACGAGCGCACCGCGGCGATCGAGGGCGGCATCGCCCGGGCCGAGGAGCGCGAGGCCCAGGCGGCGGCGCTGTTCGAGCAGTACCAGGCGCAGCTCGCCGAGGCCCGCACCGAGGCGGCCCAGATCCGCTCGCAGGCGCAGGCCGACAAGGCGGCGATCATCGACGAGGCGCGGCGAGAGGCGGCCGAGGCCGCAGCGGCGGTCACCGCGCGCGCCGAGGCCTCGATCGCGGCCGAGCGGGCCTCCACGGTCGCGGCGCTGCGGCGCGAGGTGGGCACGCTGGCCGTCTCGCTCGCGGGCAAGGTCGTGGGCGAGTCGCTCGAGGACGACGCCCGGGCCCGCGCGACCGTGGACCGGTTCATCGCCGACCTCGAGGCGCAGGCGCAGGACGGGGCGAACGCCTGATGCTCGGCTCATCCCGCGAGTCGCTGGCCGCCCTGGGGTCCGCTCTGGACGCCCGCAGCGGCGAGAGCGGCTTCGCGTCGACGCCGGACGACCTGCTGGCGGTCGCGTCCCTGCTGGCGCGCGAGAAGTCGCTGCGCCAGGCGCTGGCCGACTCCGGCCAGCCCGCGGGCGTGCGGTCCGGCATCGTGAGCCAGCTCTTCGGCTCGCAGCTGTCCGACACCTCGGTGGCGGTGCTGGTCGACGCCGTTTCGACCCGGTGGTCGGACGACGACGACCTCGTCGAGGCGCTCGAGCGGCTCGGTGGGCGGGCGGCGTTCACGCAGGCCGACCGCGACGGGGCGCTCGACCGGGTCGAGGACGAGCTGTTCCGCTTCGGGCGCGCCGTCGACAGCTCCGCCGAGCTCCAGATGGCGATGACCGACCCCGCCCTGCCGGACGAGCGCAAGACCGCCCTGGTGCAGCAGCTCGTCGGAGCGACGGCGGCACCTGTCACGACCCGGCTGCTCACCCACCTCGCCGCCAACCTGCGCGGGCGCCAGCCCGTGATGGCGGTGGAGGAGCTCGCCGAGCGGGCCGCCGAGCAGCGGCGCCGGCTGCTCGCGGAGGTGCGCTCGGCGGTCGACCTCACCGCGGAGCAGCGCACCCGGCTCGCTGCCGCGCTCTCGGCCCTCCAGGGCCGCGAGGTGCGGGTGAACGTGGTCGTCGACCCGAGCGTGGTCGGCGGCATCGTCGTCCGCGTCGGCGACGACGTGATCGACGGCAGCGTGGCCAGCCGCCTCGAGCAGGCGCGTCGCGCGGTCACCGCGTAGGAGAACGGCACCACCCCGGACCACCAGCCCCACCGCACTACCCGGACCACGACACAGCAGGCGCCGCGCACGGCGCGCCGAACGAGAGAGCAGGACACCATGACGGAGCTCACGATCCGGCCGGAGGACATCCGCGACGCGATCGCGCGGAACGTCGAGTCGTACGCGCCCGGCACCACGCGCGAGGAGGTCGGCCGCGTCGTCGAGACCGGTGACGGCATCGCCCGCGTCGAGGGCCTGCACTCGGCCATGACCAACGAGCTGCTGGAGTTCGAGGGCGGGCTGCTCGGCATCGCGCTCAACCTCGACGTCCGCGAGATCGGCACCGTGCTCCTCGGCGACGGCTCGCGCATCGAGGAGGGCCAGACGGTCCGCCGCACCGGGGAGATCCTCTCGGTGCCGGTCGGCGACGGCTACCTCGGCCGCGTCGTCGACCCGCTCGGCAACCCCATCGACGGCCAGGGCCCGATCGAGTCCGAGGGCCGTCGCGCGCTCGAGCTCCAGGCGCCCACGGTCGTGCAGCGCCAGCCGGTGAAGGAGCCGATGCTCACCGGGATCAAGGCGATCGACGCCATGACGGCCATCGGCCGCGGCCAGCGCCAGCTGATCATCGGCGACCGCCAGACCGGCAAGACCGCGGTGGCGATCGACACGATCATCAACCAGAAGGGCAACTGGGAGTCCGGCGACCCCAAGAAGCAGGTCAAGTGCATCTACGTCGCGATCGGTCAGAAGGGCTCGACGATCGCGTCGGTCAAGGGCGCCCTCGAGGACGCCGGCGCCATGGCCTACACGACCATCGTCGCGGCCCCCGCCTCCGACCCGGCCGGCTTCAAGTACCTCGCGCCCTACACCGGCTCGGCCATCGGCCAGCACTGGATGTACCAGGGCCAGCACGTGCTGATCATCTTCGACGACCTGTCCAAGCAGGCCGAGGCCTACCGCGCCGTCTCGCTGCTGCTGCGCCGTCCGCCGGGCCGCGAGGCCTACCCGGGTGACGTGTTCTACCTGCACTCGCGGCTGCTCGAGCGCTGCGCGAAGCTGTCCGACGAGCTCGGCGGCGGCTCGATGACCGGCCTGCCGATCATCGAGACCAAGGCCAACGACGTGTCGGCCTACATCCCGACCAACGTCATCTCCATCACCGACGGCCAGTGCTTCCTGGAGTCCGACCTGTTCAACTCGGGCGTGCGCCCGGCGATCAACGTCGGCATCTCGGTCTCCCGCGTCGGCGGCTCGGCCCAGCCCAAGGCGATGAAGTCCGTCGCCGGCCGCCTGCGCCTCGACCTCGCGCAGTTCCGCGAGCTGGAGGCGTTCGCCGCCTTCGGCTCCGACCTCGACGCCGCGTCCAAGGCGCAGCTCGAGCGCGGCTCGCGCCTCGTGGAGCTGCTCAAGCAGGCGCAGTACCAGCCGTTCCCGATGGAGCAGGAGGTGGTGTCCGTGTGGAGCGGCACCACCGGCAAGCTCGACGACGTGCCGATCGAGGACGTGCGCCGCTTCGAGCGCGAGTTCCTCGACTACCTCGCCCGCGACAAGGCCGAGGTGCTCGCGACCATCCGCGAGACGGCCACGCTGTCCGACGACTCGGTGCGGCTGCTCGAGGCGGCGGTCGAGTCCTTCAAGCGGCAGTTCACCACCGCGGCGGGCAAGCCGCTGTTCGTGGGGGAGGCCCCGGCGGAGGCGCTCGACGAGGCCGCGGTCGAGCACGCGACGATCACCCGGGTCAAGGGCTGAGGTCGCTGGCCGATGGGTGCCCAGCTCAGGGTCTACCGACGGCGGATCCGCTCCGTCCAGGCGACCAAGAAGATCACGAAGGCGATGGAGCTCATCGCCTCGTCCCGGATCGTCAAGGCGCAGCAGCGCGTCGAGGCGGCCCAGCCCTACACCCGTGAGCTGGTCCGCGCGATCTCGGCCGCGGCGTCGCACACCGGGGGCGGCCACCCGCTGACCGACACCGAGCAGCGCTCGCGCCAGCGGGCCGCGGTGCTGGTCATCACGGCCGACCGCGGCCTCGCCGGCGCCTACAGCTCGGCGGCGATCAAGGAGGGCGAGCAGCTCACCTCGCTGCTCACCGACCAGAAGGTCGACGTCGTGCCCTACCTCGTGGGCCGCAAGGCGGTGGGCTACTACCGCTTCCGCGGACGGCGCGCGGCCGCCGAGTGGACCGGCTTCACCGACCAGCCCACCTACGCCCACGCCAAGGTGATCGCGGCGGCCCTGCTCGAGGCGTTCCTCACGCCCACCGAGGAGGGCGGGGTGGACGAGATCCACATCGTCTACACCCACTTCGAGAGCATGGTCACCCAGCGCCCCACCGTGCGCCGGGTGCTGCCCCTCGAGGTCGTCGAGCAGACGGCGGAGGAGGCCGCGGCCGCGGGCCAGGGGCCCTTCCCGCTCTACGAGTTCGAGCCCAGCGGCCAGGCCGTGCTCGACTCGCTGCTGCCCAAGTACGTCGAGAACCTCGTCTTCGCCGCCCTGCTGCTGTCGGCGGCGTCCGAGCACGCGGCCCGCCGCCGGGCCATGAAGTCCGCCACGGACAACGCGGAGGAGCTCATCAAGAGCCTCACCCGCCAGGCCAACCAGGCCCGACAGGCCGAGATCACCCAAGAGATCAGCGAGATCGTCGGCGGGGCCGACGCGCTCTCCGCATCCGCATAGGAGTCGAGGAAGAACCATGACTGCAACGACTGAGACCACGACCGGCGTCGGCCGGGTCGCCCGGGTGACCGGACCGGTCGTCGACGTGGAGTTCCCCGTCGAGGCGATGCCGGAGCTCTACAACGCCCTGCACGTCGACGTGCTCGACCCGTCGGGGGAGGGCACGAAGACCCTCACCCTCGAGGTCGCCCAGCACATCGGTGACAACATGGTGCGCACCATCTCCATGCAGCCCACCGACGGCCTCGTGCGCGGAGCCGACGTCCGCGACACCGGCGACTCGATCACCGTGCCCGTCGGCGACGTCACCAAGGGCCACGTGTGGAACACGCTGGGCAAGCCGCTCGACGTCGAGGAGTCGACCCTTCAGATCACCGAGCGCTGGGGGATCCACCGCCAGGCGCCGAGCTTCGACCAGCTCGAGAGCAAGACCGAGGTGTTCTGGACCGGCATCAAGGTCATCGACCTGCTCACCCCCTACGTCAAGGGCGGCAAGATCGGCCTGTTCGGCGGTGCGGGCGTCGGCAAGACGGTCCTCATCCAGGAGATGATCAACCGCGTCGCGGAGAACTTCGGCGGTGTGTCGGTCTTCGCCGGCGTGGGCGAGCGCACCCGTGAGGGCAACGACCTCTTCGGCGAGATGACCGAGTCCGGCGTCATCAACAAGACCGCGCTGGTCTTCGGCCAGATGGACGAGCCGCCGGGCACCCGCCTGCGCGTGGCGCTCTCGGCGCTCACCATGGCCGAGTACTTCCGCGACGTGCAGAAGCAGGACGTGCTGCTGTTCATCGACAACATCTTCCGCTTCACCCAGGCGGGCTCCGAGGTGTCGACGCTGCTCGGCCGCATGCCCTCGGCCGTGGGCTACCAGCCCACGCTGGCCGACGAGATGGGCCAGCTCCAGGAGCGGATCACCTCGACCCGCGGCCACTCGATCACCTCGCTCCAGGCGATCTACGTGCCCGCCGACGACCTCACCGACCCCGCGCCGGCGACGACGTTCGCGCACCTCGACGCGACCACGACGCTGTCGCGGCCGATCTCCGAGCTCGGCATCTACCCCGCGGTCGACCCGCTCGACTCCACCTCGCGCATCCTCGACCCGCGCTACATCGGCGACGAGCACTACCGCGTCGCGGCTCGCGTCAAGGAGATCCTCCAGCGCTACAAGGACCTCCAGGACATCATCGCGATCCTCGGCATCGACGAGCTCTCCGAGGAGGACAAGATCCTCGTGGGCCGGGCCCGGCGCATCCAGCGGTTCCTCTCGCAGAACCTCTTCGTGGCCGAGCAGTTCACCGGCCAGCCCGGCTCCTTCGTGCCGGTCGAGGAGACGATCGCCTCGTTCAAGGCGCTCACCGAGGGCGAGTACGACCACCTGCCCGAGCAGGCCTTCTTCCTCTGCGGCGGCGTCGAGGACGTCGAGAAGAACGCCGCGAAGCTGGCCGGCTGACCATGGCCGAGCTCATCGTCAGCCTCGTCGCCGTCGACCGGAAGGTGTGGTCGGGCACGGCGTCGCTGGTGGTCGCGAAGACGCTCGAGGGCGAGATCGGCATCATGCCCAACCACGAGCCGGTCCTCGCGCTGCTGGCGGACTCCCCGGTGCGCATCACCACCACCGAGGGCCGGGTCATCTCCGCCGCGGTCCACGGCGGCTTCTTCGCGGTCGACTCCAACCACGTGTCGATCCTCGCGGAGTCCGCGGAGCTCGGCGGCGAGATCGACGTCGAGCGGGCCCGGCTCGCCCTGGAGCGGGCGATGGCGGCCGGTGACGACACCGAGGACGAGAAGGCCGCGGTCAGCCGCGCCGAGACCCGGCTCAAGGTGGCGATCTCCGAGCAGCACAAGGAGCACGCCGCGGACTCCGGCGGGCGCCGCCCCGGCACCTGACGCCGCGCCGCACGCACGACCGACGACCCTGGGACCTCCGCGGGAGGCCTAGGGTCGTCGTCGTGAGCGACGCACCGCACCCCCGCACCGCCGCCCTGGTCTCCCGCGTGCGCGCGGCCGAGGGGCCCGACGGGCGCCTCGCCCTGCCCGAGGTGACGGAGTGGGACATCTTCCCGTTCGAGGGCGACCTGCGGGTCAAGCGGCTCGAGGACCCGGTGCTCCCGGAGCCGCCGCGCACGGGCGAGGGTGGACGGCCCTGCGGCGCGTGCGAGCACGGCATCGAGCGGGCCGTGTGGGCCGACGACCGCTGGCTGCTGGTGCCCCTGGAGCCGACGCCGGTGCCCACCGTGCTGCTCGAGCCGCGCGCCCACCTCGACTCGGTCGACCTCGACGAGGCGATGGCCGCCGACCTCGGCGTGCTCACGCTGCACCTCGAGCGGGTGCTGCTCGGCCTGGGCGGGTTCGCCCGCGTGCACGTGATGAAGATCGGCGACGGCGGGGCGCACCTGCACGTGTGGTTCATGGCCCGCCCCGAGGGCCTGCTCCAGCTGCGCGGCTCGTCCCTCACGGACTGGAGCGACGCGCTGCCGCCGATGCCCGCCGAGGAGTGGACGGCGCTCGCGGCGCAGATCGCGCGGGACCTCGCGGCCGTGCGGGGCGGCGAGGTGCTGACCCCGGCCGGCGGTCCGGCCGGGGGCTAGCGGTCGCCGCCGGGCTTCCAGAGCACGTCGCCGCCGCCGGAGAGGTTGGCGTGGCGGGCGAGGATGAACAGCAGGTCCGATAGCCGGTTGAGGTAGGTGGCGGTCAGCGGGTTCATCGTCTCGCCGTGCACCGCGAGGGCCGCCCAGGTGGAGCGCTCGGCCCTGCGGGCGACGGTGCGGGCCACGTGCAGCAGGGCCGATCCGGGCGTGCCGCCGGGGAGGACGAACGAGCGCAGCGGCGCGAGCAGGGCGTTGTAGGTGTCGCACGCGGCCTCGAGCCGGTCGACGTAGTCCTGCTCCACGCGCAGCGGCGGGTGGGCCGGGTCGGCCACCACCGGGGTGCTGAGGTCGGCGCCGACGTCGAACAGCTCGTTCTGCACCCGGGTGAGCAGCGCGACCACGTCGGGGGCCAGGTCGCCGAGGGCGAGCGCCACGCCGAGCGCGGAGTTGGTCTCGTCGGTGTCGGCGTAGGCGGCGAGCCGCAGGTCGTCCTTGCCCACGCGGGACATGTCGCCCAGCGCCGTGGTGCCGTCGTCGCCGGTGCGCGTGTAGATCCGGGTGAGGTTGACCATGCCGGTGAGCCTACGGCGTCGTGCTCGGGCGGGCCCGCCCGCGGGAAGGCCACCCTGACGGGCGGACGTCGTGGGACGGGGGAGCCGCCGATCTCGCCTATCCTCACCTGACGTGGAGGCCTTCCGGATCGTCGGCGGCGCCCGCCTGGCCGGCGAGGTGCGGGTGACGGGCGCCAAGAACAGCGTGCTCAAGCTGATGGCCGCCGCCCTGCTCGCCGAGGGCACCACGGTGCTCCACGAGGTGCCGGACATCCTCGACGTGGCCTACATGTCCGAGCTGCTGCGCCGGCTCGGCTGCGAGGTCCACCGCGACACCGCGAGCCGCACGGTCTCGATCGACGTCCCGGCCGTGCCGCACCACAAGGCCGACTACGACCTGGTGCGCCGGCTCCGCGCCTCGATCAACGTGCTCGGGCCGCTGCTGGCCCGGTGCGGCGAGGCCGACGTCGCCCTGCCCGGGGGCGACAACATCGGCAGCCGCGGCCTGGACATGCACGTCGCCGGCCTCGAGCGGCTGGGCGCCACGGTGCGCAGCGAGCACGGCTTCCTCATCGCCACGCGCGACCAGCGGCTGCACGGGGCGAGCGTCTGGCTCGACTTCCCGAGCGTGGGCGCCACGGAGAACCTGCTCATGGCCGCGGTGCTGGCCGACGGCGTCACGGTGATCGACAACGCGGCCCGCGAGCCCGAGATCGTGGACATCTGCACCATGCTCACCTCGATGGGCGCCTCGATCGACGGCATCGGCACCTCCACGCTGGAGGTGCACGGCGTCGAGGCGCTCTCGCCCACGGAGCACACCACCGTGCCCGACCGGCTGGTCGCGGGCACCTGGGCGGTCGCCGCGGCCATGACCCGCGGCGACGTCACCGTGCGCAACGCCCGCGCCGACCACCTCGAGATCGCGCTGGACAAGCTCACCGCGTCCGGAGCCGTGGTCGACGTGGTCGAGGGCGGGTTCCGCGTGCGCAGCACCGACCGCCCGCGCGCGGTCGACGTCGTCACGCTGCCCTACCCCGGGTTCCCCACCGACCTCCAGCCGCAGTTCATCGCGCTCAACGCGATCGCGCGCGGCGCGGCGATGGTGACGGAGAACCTCTTCGAGGCCAGGTTCCGCTTCGTCAACGAGATGGTGCGGCTCGGCGCGGACGTGCGCACCGACGGGCACCACGCCATGGTCCGGGGCAAGGAATCGCTGTCGGGCGCTCCCGTCGAGGCGGCCGACATCCGGGCGGGCGCCGGCCTCGTGCTCGCCGGCCTCGTGGCCGACGGCGTCACCACCGTGTACGAGCCCCACCACGTCGACCGGGGCTACGAGGGGTTCGTCGACGACCTCGTGCGGCTCGGCGCGGACGTCACCCGGGTGCAGCTCGCCTCCGTGGGCTGAGGCCCGTCAGCCCCTCCCGTCGACCACGGCGCGGGCCCGCTCGAGGTCCTGCTCGAACACCATGATCCGCGGGCCGGCGGTGGTCTGGGCGAGCGTCGCGCGGATCTTGTGGTCCTCCAGCGTCCGGCGCACGATCTCGGCCTCGATGTAGTTCGTGGGGGCCGCCACGGACACCAGCAGGCCGTACTCGTCGACCCGGCCGGACCTCGCCGGGCGCGCCACCACCGACCCGCCGCGCCGGAAGGTCCAGCGCAGGAGCAGGACCAGCAGGCCGACCCCGAGGAAGGCGATCACCGGCCCCACCAGGAAGGAGGCGCTCGTGGACACGCCTCCATGGTGTCCCCGTCCGGGCCCCGGTGCCAGGCCGGCGACCGGTCGGCCCGGGGGAGGTTGGGGGAGCCCCTCCGATTAGAGTCCGAGACGGCCGCCCGGCACCGGGCGCCGGGACGAGGGAGAGCGCGATGGCTTCGCAGGTCGCCGTGATCGGCGCCGGGCTGATGGGCGCGGGCATCGCCCAGGTCGCCGCGGCGAACGGCTACGACGTGGTCCTCCAGGACGTCACCGACGGCGCCCTCGAGCGCGGCCTGGGGTCGGTCCGGGCGTCGTACGCCAAGTTCGTCGAGCGCGAGCGCATGACCCGCGACGAGGCCGACGCGGCCCTGGGCCGCATCGCCACCACGACCGAGCTCGACGCCGTCTCGACCGCCGACATCGTGGTGGAGGCCGTCTTCGAGAAGCTCGAGGTCAAGGCCGAGGTCTTCCGCTCGCTCGACGCCCTCTGCCGCGAGGACGCGGTGCTGGCGTCGAACACCTCGGCCATCCCGATCACCTCCATCGCGGCGGTCACCTCGCGGCCGGAGTCGGTCGTGGGCACGCACTTCTTCTCGCCGGTCCCGCTCATGAAGCTGTGCGAGCTGGTGCGCGGCTACAAGACCTCGGACCAGACCCTCGCCACCGCCCGCGACTTCGCCGAGGGCGTGGGCAAGACGGTGGTCGTGGTCAACCGCGACGTCGCGGGGTTCGTCACCACGCGGCTCATCAGCGCCCTGGCGATGGAGGCGGTGCGGCTGCTGGAGTCAGGCGTCGCGAGCGCCGAGGACATCGACACCGCCTGCCGGCTCGGCTTCGGCCACGCGATGGGGCCGCTGGAGACGGTGGACATGACCGGCGTCGACATCATGCTCAACGCCGCGAGCAACATCTACACCGACACCCAGGACGAGACCTTCGCGCCGCCGGAGCTGCTGCGCCGGATGGTCGCGGCGGGCGACCTCGGCCGCAAGACCGGCCGCGGGTTCTACGACCACGCCTGATCGCGACGGGTCGAGGAGGCACACGTGCGGGACAAGCCCTGGCTGATGCGGACCTACGCCGGGCACAGCTCGGCGAGCGCGTCCAACGCCCTCTACCGGACCAACCTCGCGAAGGGCCAGACCGGCCTCTCGGTGGCCTTCGACCTGCCCACGCAGACGGGCTACGACCCCGACGACCCGCTCGCCCGCGGCGAGGTGGGCAAGGTCGGCGTGCCGGTCACGCACCTCGGCGACATGCGGACGCTGTTCGACGGCATCCCGCTCGACGAGATGAACACCTCGATGACCATCAACGCCACCGCGATGTGGCTGCTCTCGCTCTACGCCGTGGTGGCGGAGGAGCAGGGGGGCGCGCTGTCGTCGCTCTCGGGCACGACGCAGAACGACATCATCAAGGAGTACCTCTCGCGCGGGACCTACGTCTTCCCGCCCGGGCCGTCGCTGCGGCTGATCACCGACATGATCGCGTGGACCGTCGTCGAGGTGCCGCAGTGGAACCCGATCAACATCTGCAGCTACCACCTCCAGGAGGCGGGCGCCACGCCGGAGCAGGAGATCGCGTACGCCATGTGCACCGCGATCGCGGTGCTCGACGCCGTGCGCGACTCGGGACAGGTGCCGCCGGAGCGCTTCGGCGACGTCGTCGGGCGCATCTCGTTCTTCGTCAATGCCGGCGTGCGGTTCGTCGAGGAGATGTGCAAGATGCGCGCCTTCGTCGAGCTGTGGGACGAGCTCACCCGTGAGCGCTACGGCGTGCAGGACGCCCGGGCCCGCCGGTTCCGGTACGGCGTCCAGGTGAACTCCTTGGGGCTCACGGAGGCGCAGCCCGAGAACAACGTGCAGCGCATCGTGCTCGAGATGCTGGGCGTCACGCTGTCGAAGGACGCGCGCGCCCGGGCGATCCAGCTGCCGGCGTGGAACGAGGCGCTCGGGCTGCCGCGGCCCTGGGACCAGCAGTGGTCGTTGCGCATCCAGCAGGTGCTGGCCTACGAGAGCGACCTGCTCGAGTACGACGACCTCTTCCGCGGATCGGTGGTGGTGGAGGCGAAGGTCGCCGACCTCGTCGCCGCGGCCAAGGCCGAGATCGACCGCGTGCAGGAGATGGGTGGTGCGGTCGCCGCGGTCGAGTCGGGCTACATGAAGAGCCGCCTGGTGGAGTCGCACGCGGCTCGGCGCGCGCGGGTCGAGAGCGGCGACGAGGTGGTGGTGGGCGTGAACGCCTACACCGCCACGGAGCCCAGCCCGCTGACCGGTGCCGGGATCGAGGCGATCCAGACCGTGGATCCCGCGGTGGAGGCCGAGGCGGTGGCGCGGCTGGACGCCTGGCGCGCGGCTCGCGACGCCGACGCCGTCACGGCCGCCCTCGACGCCCTGCGCGCTGCGGCGGCCGGCACCGGGAGCCTCGTGCCCGCGTCCCTCGCGTGCGCCCGGGCGGGCGTCACGACCGGCGAGTGGGCGGGCGCGCTGCGCGAGGTGTTCGGCGAGTACCGCGCCCCCACCGGCGTGTCCGCCGCCGTGGGCACCGCCGCGCCCTCGGACGAGCTCGCGGCCGTGCGGGCCGACGTGATCGCCACGGGCGAGGCGCTCGGCTCCCGCCTGCGGATGCTCGTGGGCAAGCCGGGGCTCGATGGCCACAGCAACGGCGCGGAGCAGATCGCCGTGCGGGCCCGCGACGCCGGCTTCGAGGTGGTCTACCAGGGGATCCGGCTCACGCCCCAGCAGATCGTGGCGGCCGCGGTCGCCGAGGACGTCGACGTCGTGGGTCTCTCGATCCTGTCCGGCTCGCACCTCGACCTCGTGCCCGCGGTGCTCGAGGGCCTGCGCGAGGCCGGGCTCGGCGAGGTGCCGGTCGTCGTGGGCGGCATCATCCCGGACGCCGACGCCGGGATCCTGCGCGCCGCCGGCGTGGCCGCCGTGTTCACCCCCAAGGACTACGACGCCACGGTGATCATGGCCCGGGTGCTCGACGAGGTGCGCGCGGCCCGCGGCCTGCCCCGGCTGGTCGCCGCCACCACCTGACGGGCGTGCTCAGTCCTGACCCCGCTTGTTCCACCTGAAGAACCGCAGGCTCAGGAGCAGGGCGACCACCGCCCACGCGGCCAGCACTGCGGCGCAGGCGCCGAGCTGCCACGAGCCGGACACCTCGAGCGCCGCCGCCGCCTCCGGAGGCAGGAAGACGCTGCGCATCGCCTGAGTCAGCCACTTGAGCGGGAACACCGCGGCGAAGGTCTGCATCCAGTCGGGCAGCTGGCTGTAGGGGAAGAAGACGCCCGAGGTGAACTGCAGCACCAGCACGATCGGGCTCACGATCGCCGGTGCGCCCTTGCCGTTCTTGGGGACCGAGCTGAACGCGATGCCCAGCAGGGTGCACGCGATCAGGCCGAGCACCGACACCCACACGAGGGTCACCCACTGGGAGCCGCTGGGGAGCTGGAGCTTGTAGAAGAGACGTCCCACGGTGACCAGCAGGGTGAGCTGGGCGACGTACGCGACGAAGACCAGGCCGATCTTGCCGATGAAGTACGAGAGCTTGGGCATGGGCGTGCCCTGGATGCGCTTGAGAGTGCCGTCGTCGCGCTCGAGCGGGATCGAGATCGAGAGGTTCTGGAAGCTCGTGTAGAGCACGCCGGACGCGATCATGCCGGCCACGAAGTACTGCGAGAACGCGATGTCCGAGCCCTCGCTGAGCGGCTGGCTGCCGAACACCGCCCCGAAGATGACCATGAGCAGCACCGGCAGCAGGAAGTTGAACACCGCCGACTGGCGGTCGCGGAAGAACTGCTTGAGCTCGATGCTCACGCGCCGGCGGCCGAGCGCGAACGCACCCGGGGGGCGCGCGGGGACCGCCGGGCCCGTCGTGACGGTCGAGGCGCTCATCGCGTGCCCTCCGTGTCGTCGAGGTCGTGCCCGATGAGGGACAGGTACGTGTCCTCCAGGCTCGGCCGGTGGACGGCCAGCCCGGGGACCTCGCCGCCGAACCGGTCGGCGAGCTCGCGCACCGCCTTCGTAGGCTCGTGGGTGGGCACCCGGCGCACGGCCCCCTCCTCGCGCCATGTGACGGTGGCCAGCGACTCGTCCCGCCCACCGAGGCGAGAAGGGACGTCGCAGGCGATCACGCGCCCGCGCGCGATGACGGCCACCCGGTCCGCGAGCACCTCCGCCTCGTCGAGGTAGTGCGTGGTGAGCAGGATCGTCGTCCCCTCGCCCCGCAGGCCCTTGATGAGCTCCCAGAACTCGCGCCGCGCCTCCGGGTCGAAGCCGGTCGTGGGCTCGTCGAGGAAGAGTAGCTCTGGCCGGCCGATGATCCCCAGGGCGACGTCGAGGCGCCGGCGCTGGCCGCCGGAGAGGTTGGCGCCCCGGGTGGTGCGCTTCTCCGCCAGCCCCACCGCCTCGACCACCTCGTCGACCGACCGCGGGTGCGGGTAGTAGCCGGCGAAGTGCGCGACCGACTCCTCGACGGTGAGGTCGCCGAGGTCGCCGGCGGTCTGCAGGACGATCCCGAGGCGGCTGCGCCACACAGGGTGGGCGTGGGCCGGGTCGACCCCGAGGACGTCGACCTCGCCCGCGTCGCGGTGCCGGTAGCCCTCGAGGATCTCCGTCGTGGTCGTCTTGCCGGCGCCGTTGGGGCCGAGCAGCGCGAGCACCTCGCCGCGGACGACGTCGAGGTCCACGCCGTCGACCGCGCGGGTCTCGCCGTAGCTCCTGCGCAGCCCGCGGACCCGTACCGCGAGGTCCGCGCCGTCGGGTGCCGGGACGACGAGCGTGCCGGCGGAAGGGTCGGTCGTGGTCATGGGTCCACCCTGCCGCACGTGCACGCGGCCGTGCACCGGGGATCGGGGACCAGCCGTCGAAGGCTCAGGACGGGTACAGGTACCGCACGTAGAAAGCGCCGAATATCAGGACGATGCCGGCGTTGACGGCGAGCCGCGGCCAGGGCTGGTCTCGGAAGAAGAGCAGGTCGACGCCCACGATCACCGCGACCATGACCACGACGTAGAGCACGCTCAGTGCGGACCGTCCCATGACGCCCTCCCGCCCGGCCGCGGGGCAGGCCCACGGTGCCAGGGCACCAGCGTGCGCCGTGTCCGCAGGCTCGGCCACCGGAGCACGGACGCCGCGGGGAGCCGGCGGACGTGGCGCTGTCGCTCGCGCGGCGGCACTGGCAGGCTGGCCCGGCGTCCGGCACCCCGCCGGATGCCCCAGTGCCCCGGGAGAGCCATGAAGCTCCTGCTCACCTCCGGCGGCGTGAGCAACGCCGCCATCCGCGACGCGCTGCTGCGCCTGCTCGGCCGGCCGATCGAGGAGTGCGCCGCGCTGTGCATCCCGACGGCGGAGTGGGGCCACCGGTACTGCACCCCGGCGTCGGCCTGGCGCTTCGTGTCGGGGCGGTCGCCGGCGCCGATGACGGACCTGGGCTGGAGGTCCGTGGGCGTGCTCGAGCTCACCGCGCTGCCCAGCATCGGGGCCGAGCGGTGGGTGCCGTGGGTGCGCGAGGCCGACGTCCTGCTCGTCGACGGCGGCGACGCGACGTACCTGTGCCACTGGATGCGCGAGTCCGGCCTGGCCGACCTGCTGCCGGAGCTGCCGGACACCGTCTGGGTCGGCATGAGCGCCGGGAGCATGGTGATGACGCCGCGGATCGGCGCGGACTTCGTCAGCTGGCAGCGACCGGACGGCGACGACCGCACGCTCGGGGTGGTGGACTTCGCGATCTTCCCCCACCTCGACCACCCGGACATGCCCGAGAACACCTTGCCCGAGGCCCGGCGCTGGGCCGCGGGGATCGGGGTGCCGGCGTACGCGCTCGACGACCAGTCGGCGCTGGTGGTGGACGGCGGCTCCGTGGAGGTCGTCTCCGAGGGCCGGTGGACCTACCTCGAGCCGTGACGCCCCGGGACGCGTGCGCGGGCTAGAACAGCCGGGAACCGGCGTCGTCCACCCCGCGCAGGGCGTCGTAGTCGAGCACCACGCACTCGATGCCGCGGTCCTGCGCGAGCACGCGCGCCTGCGGCTTGATCTCCTGCGCGGCGAAGATGCCGCGCACGGGCGCGAGCAGCGGGTCGCGGTTGAGCAGCTCCAGGTAGCGGGTGAGCTGCTCGACGCCGTCGATCTCGCCGCGGCGCTTGATCTCGACCGCGACGGCCCGGCCCTCGGCGTCGCGGCACATGATGTCGACCGGCCCGATCGCCGTGGGGAACTCGCGCCGCACCAGGCGCCAGCCTGCGCCGAGCACCTCGACCTGCTCCGCGAGGAGCTTCTGGAGGTGGGCCTCGACGCCGTCCTTGACCAGCCCCGGGTCCACGCCCAGCTCGTGGTCGGTGTCGTGGTGCACCTCCTCGACGGTGACCACCAGCTGCTCGCCGGCCCGGTTCGTCACCGTCCAGGTGCCGACGCCGTCGTCGTCCACCTCGGTCGCGAGCGCGCAGGGCGGGCTCATCCAGTTCAGCGGCTTGTAGGAGCCGCCGTCGGAGTGGACGAGCACCGAGCCGTCGGCCTTCACCAGGAGCAGCCGGCGGGCGCTGGGCAGGTGCGCGGTGAGGCGGCCGACGTAGTCGACCGAGCACGTCGCGATCACCAGGCGCACCCGGCGACCGTAGTACGCCGGCGCCGCCCGGCGTGCGGGGGGCACCCGGCCGGGCCGGGCCGGGCCGGGGAGCGGGGGCGCCGGGCCGGGGAGCGGGCCGGGCCGGTCACCTGGGAGGATCGGGTCGGCCCCCGCCGACGTGGTCCGACCGGCCGCGGCGCGCCCGGGCCGACGTCGCACCCGGCGGACGTCGCACACGGCAACGGAGGACGGCATGGCGCACGAGGTCACCAAGGTGGGGGTCGTCGGTCTGGGCACGATGGGGGCCGGCATCGCCGAGGTGTTCGCCCGCAGCGGCTACGACGTCGTCGGGCTCGACGCCGGCGAGGAGGCCCTCGCCCGCGGTCGCGAGCACGTCGACGGGTCCACCGGCCGCGCGGTGTCGCGCGGCAAGCTCAGCGAGGCCGAGCGCGACGAGATCATCGGCCGGATCCGCTACACGACCGACTACGCCGACCTCGCCGACCGCGACCTCGTCGTGGAGGCCGTGCCCGAGAGCCTCGAGCTCAAGCGCGAGATCTTCCAGCAGCTCGACAAGGTCGTCTCGCCGGAGGCGATCCTCGCCTCCAACACCTCGTCGCTGTCGGTCACCGAGATCGCGGTGGCCACCGCGCGGCCCGCCCAGGTGCTCGGCATGCACTTCTTCAACCCCGCACCGGTGCAGGCCTTCGTCGAGATCGTGCGCACGGTCGTCACCGCACCCGAGGTGGTCGACGAGGTCAAGGGCGTCGCCCAGAAGCTCGGCAAGCTCCCCGTGGTGGTGGGCGACAAGGCCGGGTTCATCGCCAACGCGCTGCTGTTCGGCTACCTCAACCACGCGGCCAACATGTACGAGACGAAGTACGCCTCCCGCGAGGACATCGACGCCGCGATGAAGCTCGGCTGCGGCCTGCCCATGGGGCCGCTCGCCCTGCTCGACCTGATCGGCCTCGACACCGCCTACGAGATCCTCGACACGATGTACAAGCAGGGCCGCGACCGCCTGCACGCGCCCTCGCCGGTGCTCAAGCAGATGGTCACCGCCGGCCTGCGCGGCCGCAAGACCGGTCGCGGCTTCTACACCTACGAGGAGCCCAACTCGCCGGTCGTGGTCCCGGACGCGCTCACCCCGGAGGCGGACGGCGGTTCGCCGCAGGGCCTGCGGCCGGTCGACACCGTGGGCGTGGTCGGCTCGGGCACCATGGCGACGGGCATCGTCGAGGTGTTCGCCAAGGCCGGGTTCGACGTCGTCTACGTCGCGCGCACCGACGCGAAGGTCGCCGCCGTGCGCGGCGCGCTCGAGCGCTCCCTCGACAAGGCGGTCGCCCGCGGCAAGCTCGAGCAGGCCGACCGCGACGCCGCACTCGCCCGCGTGACGGGCACCACCCGCCTCGACGACATGGCCGACCGCGACCTCGTCGTGGAGGCCGTGGTGGAGGACCTCGGCGTCAAGACCGTGCTCTTCGAGGCCCTCGACGAGATCTGCAAGACCGGCGCGATCCTGGCCACCACCACCTCCAGCCTGCCGGTGGTCGACCTCGCGGCGGCGACCAAGTACCCGCAGGACGTCGTCGGCCTGCACTTCTTCAACCCCGCCCCGGTGATGAAGCTGGTCGAGGTGGTGTCCACCGTCACGACGGCGGACGACGTCGTGGCCACGGCCGTCGACGTGTGCCGACGGCTGGGCAAGCACCCGGTCACGTGCGGCGACCGGGCCGGCTTCATCGTCAACGCGCTGCTGTTCCCCTACCTCAACGACTCGGTGAAGATGCTCGAGGCCAACTACGCGTCCGCCGACGACATCGACACCGCGATGAAGATGGGCTGCGGCTACCCGATGGGCCCCTTCGAGCTGCTCGACGTCGTCGGCCTCGACGTCTCGCTGGCGATCCAGCGCACCCTCTACCTCGAGTTCCGCGAGCCCGGCTTCGCGCCGGCGCCCCGGCTCGAGCACCTGGTGACGGCCGGCTACGTCGGGCGCAAGGCCGGACGCGGCTTCCGCGCCTACGACTGACCCGGCGGGGGACACGTGGCCCGGCGCAACCGGCGCTCGCCGCAGCCGGAGCAGCGCCCGGTTGAGGGCGCCACCCACCAGCGGGTGGAGGAGCACGACGACGGCGAGTGGGTGGTGCGGCGCATCTCGGGGGCGGGCAGCACGAAGACCTACCGCTGCCCCGGCTGCGACCACGAGGTCCGTCCCGGGACGCCCCACGTGGTGGCCTGGCCCTTCGACCGGCCGGGAGGCGAGGACGAGCGCCGTCACTGGCACACCCCGTGCTGGAACGCCCGCGGACGACGCGGCCCGTCGCGGGGGCGACCGCCGCGCGGCTGACGTCGTCGGCGAGACTGGCCGGGCGCGCACGGTGCGCGCAGGACCCACCGAAGGGACGGCGATGCCCGAGATCGTGGCCAACAGCGTGCTGCCGGCCCGCCGCGAGCCGATCACGATCACCACCGACGACGGCCTGCGCCTCGTCGGCGAGCTGGCGACGCCGGTGGACCGCCCGCCCGTGGCGACGATGGTCTGCCTGCACCCGCTGCCGACCCACGGCGGCATGATGGACAGCCACCTCTACCGCAAGGCGGCATGGCGGCTGCCGGCCCTCGCCGGGATCGCGGTGCTGCGGTTCAACACCCGCGGCACGTCGAGCGCGGCCGGCACGAGCGAGGGCGAGTTCGACGCGGCCGAGGGCGAGGGCCACGACCTGCGCGCCGCCGTGCGCGACGCCGAGGACCTCGGGCTGCCGCACCCGTGGCTGGTCGGGTGGTCGTTCGGCACCGACGTCGTGCTCCGGCACGGCGACATCGACCCGATCGAGGGCGCCGTGCTGATCTCGCCGCCGCTGCGCTACTCCACGGACGCCGACCTCGACCGCTGGGCGGCGTCGGGCCGACGGCTCACCGCCCTGGTGCCCGAGCTGGACGACTACCTGCGTCCCGACGAGGCCCGGGCGCGCTTCGCCCGCGTGCCGCAGGCCGAGGTGGTGGGCGTCGAGGGCGCGAAGCACCTGTGGGTGGGGGAGAAGTACGTCAGGATCGTGCTGGACGCGATCGTCGCCCACCTGGTGCCCGGTGCCGGGCCGCTGCCCGACGAGTACGACGGACCGATGGAGAGGTGGAACGACCTGTGACCGGCTTCCGGCTCGACGGCAGGACGGCGCTGGTGACCGGCGCGTCGCGGGGGATCGGGCGCGCCATCGCGCTGGCGTTCGCCGATGCGGGCGCCGACGTCGCGCTCCTCGCCCGCGACGAGAGCGCGCTGGGCGAGGTCGCCGCGGCGGTGGAGGGCCTCGGACGCCGCGCCGCGGTGGCGGTGTGCGACGTGACCGACGCCGACGCCGTGAGCGCCGCGGTGGCCGCGAGCACCGAGCGCCTCGGCCCGATCGACGTCCTGGTCAACAACGCCGGCGGCAACAGCTTCGCGCGGCCGTTCGCGGGGATGCGGTTCTCCGGCTGGGAGCGCACGCTGCGGCTCAACCTGGACTCCGTCGTGCACGTCACGCAGGCGGTGATCCCGCAGATGATCGAGCGGCGCACCGGATCGGTGATCAACCTGAGCTCGGTGGCGGGGCTGCGCGGTGCCCCGACGATGTCGCACTACGGCGCGGCGAAGGCTGCGGTGATCTCGCTGACGCAGTCGCTGTCGACCGAGAGCGCGTGGGCCGGGGTGCGCGTCAACGCGCTCGTGCCGGGGTGGATCGAGACCGACCTCACCGGGTTCCTGCGCGACGACGAGGGCACGGAGAAGGGGCTGCTCGCGACCGTCCCGATGGCGCGCTGGGGCACGGTGGAGGAGATCGCCGCCCCCGCGGTGTTCCTCGCCTCCGACGCCTCGTCGTTCATGACCGGCCACGTCCTCGTGGTCGACGGCGGACTCTCGGCGATGCCGTGAGGCGCCCGATGCCCGCACCGGGCCGAGGGAGGTGCTGATGGCGCCGACGGTCGTGCTGCTGCACGCGTTCCCGCTCGACTCCCGCCTGTGGGAGGACGTCGTCGACCCGCTGGCCGACGCCGGCTGGGCCGTGGTGGTGCCGGACCTGCGCGGCTTCGGCGAGTCGGCGTACGGCGAGGAGGGCCCGGAGGACGAGCCCTCGCTGGGGGCCATGGCCCACGACGTCCTCGGCATCCTCGACCGGGTCGGGGTGAGCAACGCGGTGGTGGCGGGGATCTCGCTGGGCGGCTACGTCGCGATGGAGCTCCTGCGCCAGGACCCCTCCCGCGTGGCGGGTCTCGCGCTGATCGACACCAAGGGCACCGCCGACACCGAGCAGGCGCGGGCCAACCGGCTGACCGTGGCCGAGCAGGTGCTCGCCGCCGGGTCGACCGAGGCGCTCGCCCGCGCGATGCTGCCCACGCTGCTCGGCGCGACGACGCACGCCACCCGTCCCGGGGTGGTCGAGCGGGTGCGCGGCTGGATCCTCGACGCCGACCCCCGCGCCGTCGCCTGGACCCAGCGCGCGATGGCGGCTCGGCCCGACTCGCTCGCCGACCTCGCCTCGCTCGCCGCGCCGTCGCTGGTGCTGTGGGGCGAGGAGGACGAGACCAGCTCCCGCGCCGAGCAGGACCTCATGGTGGCCTCGCTGCGGGACGCGCGGCTGGTGACCGTGCCGGGCGCGGGGCACCTCACGGTGGTGGAGGACCCGGCCGCGGTGTCCGCCGCCCTCGTGGAGTTCCTCGACGACGTGCGCCGCCTGCCGCAGTCGACCTGATCCACGGTCGAGGCACTCCTGCGCGGGCGACCGCGTCGCCGGTACGGACAGGGTCGCCGCGCCCGGGCGCTGCGGCCGCCAGGGATCCGCTCGCTGGCAGCCTGGCCGGAGCGTGCCCTGTGCTGGGCGCCGGAGCTGCAGGACCGACGCGTCGTCCGCGGGCGTGGCGGGTCCTCGGCTCGGCACGAGGGGTCAGCTCAGGACCGCGAGGCGACGCGACCCGACTGAAGCCGGCCACGGGCGGCGAGGCGAGCGACCGCAGCGCGCGGTGACGAACGGCGGCGGCGGCCAGCGAAGGGCAGTGGGAAGCGCCGAGGGCGGTCGAGCGCGGGGTCAGAACGGAGGGCGTTCCGGGGGATCGCCGGTGCCGGGAGCGGAGCCGGCGTCGCCACGGATCGGACCGTCCGCGTCCGGGCGCGCTCGTGCGTCGTCGCGCGCGGCCGGAGTCGCGAGCGGCGGGGCCGGTCGTGATCGGGGTTCGAGGACCGGTTGGGCGGGGATGCGGATGCGTTGGCGCCATCGGGTGACCCACGTGCCGGACCCGTCGGCGGCGCTGTCCTCGATGGTCGCGTGCCCGGCGGTCTTGACCTGGTGGCAGCGCGAGCACAGGCCGCCGCAGTTCGCCGTGTCGCTGGATCCTTCGGGGAACGGGAGGGCGTGGTCCATCTCCTGCGCCCGGCGGGTGCACCCGGGTCGCCGGCAGGTCGGGTCGCGGTGCAGGACGTGCTCGCGCAGGGCGGCGGGGAGGTACTGGCGGGTGCCGTAGTCGAGCAGGTGCCCGTCGACCGGGTCCACGACCAGGCGGCGCCACCAGTCGGCGACCGCGGCGACCTCGCGGGCGATGGGCGCGGGGATCGGAGTCCCGTTGAGGAGTGCCAGCCCGTCGCGCTCCCCGCGCAGCGTGTCGAGGTCCATCACGACGTGGAGCTCGGTCTGGGTGCGCGAGGCGTCGTAGACCAGCGTGCCCTCCTCGTCGCGGGTCCCCAGGACGAGGGCGGCGAGCGCGTCGGCGCGGCAGGCACCGGAGGCGGCGTCGTCGTTCCCCGCGCGCAGGGCATCGGCGCCGCCGCGCTGCGCGCGTAGCGCCTTGCCGGCCGCTTCGATCGCGTCGAACACGGCGTCGATCACGGGGGCCTGGTGGGTGACTCCTAGGAACGCCATGCCGTCCCCGATCGGCTGCCGGTACACGTCCCGGGTCGCGACGGCCTTGTTGGCGCG